>CAYYHO010000017.1:961-4900 GCA_964471725.1 uncultured Methyloversatilis sp.
ACGGGGCTGAACTACGTCATTCGCGTCAAGCCCTTTCACGAGCTGCTGCAGGAGTTCCGCGAAGGCACCATCGATGTCCTGATCAACCTCGCCCAGTCCCCGGAGCGCCGCCGGTATGCCGACTTCACCGTGCCGCATGCCACGGTGCCCGCCGCCATCTTCATGCGCAAGGGTCAGCCGGGCATCCGCAGCGAGAAAGACCTGGCGGGCAAGTCGATCATCGTCGTGGCGGCCGACATCGCCCTTGAATACGCACAGCACAAGGGCTGGGGCAAGCAGCTGACCACCGTGCCCACGGCCGCCGACGGTTTCTATCTGCTCGCCGCCGGCCGCCACGATGCCATGATCATCAGCAGGCTGGTCGGGCTGCACACGCTGCGGCAGTTGGGCATGCCCTCGATCGCCATGCTGCCGATCGCCGACGGCGCCAGCCAGAAATTCTCCTTCGCCGTCCGCAAGGGCAATGCCGAACTGCTCGCGCTGCTGAACGAGGGACTCGCCGCCAGCCGGGCCAACGGCAGCTACGCCGCCATCCATGCCAAATGGTTCGACCCCTACGAATTCAGGCCGCCGCCGCTGGCCGACCTGCTCATCTACCTGGGGCCCCTGCTGATCCTGTTCCTGGGCTATGCCGCCGTCACCTATTACCGCCGTCACCTGGAACGCAAGCAGGCCATGCAGCAACTGGCCGAATCCCACCACAAGCTGCAAACCGGCCTGCTCGGGGCCTACGAAGACCTCGACGCGGCGCGCCACGTACAGGAAGAGATGCTGCTGGCATCGATCGTGTACGAGAACAGCAGCGAATCCATGATGGTGACCGATGCCGTTGGCAACATCATCGCCATCAATCCCGCCTTTACCCGCACCACGGGCTACACCCCCCAGGAGGCGATCGGTCGCAACGCCCGGATTCTCAATTCCGGCCATCATGACCAGGCCTTCTTCAAGAACATGTGGGATGCGCTCAACGCCTCGGGCAGCTGGCAGGGCGAAATCTGGGATCGGCGCAAGAGCGGCGAAATCTATCCCAAGTGGCTGACCATCAATACCGCCTTCGATGCGGCGGGCAAGCCTTTCCGCCGCGTAGCGCTGTTTTCCGACATCACGGAACAGAAGAAATCCGAACAGCTGATCTGGCAGCAGGCCAACTTCGACATCCTGACCGGACTGCCCAACCGGCGCATGTTCCATGACCGGCTGGAACAGGAGCTCAAGAAGGCGCACCGCAGCCAGCGGCATCTTGCGCTCCTCTTCATCGACCTGGACGGCTTCAAGGAAGTCAATGACACGCTGGGGCACGGCCAGGGCGACCTGCTGCTCGTCGAGGCCGCCCGGCGCATGCAAAGCTGCGTGCGCGAGTCGGATACGGTCGCCCGTCTCGGCGGCGACGAATTCATCGTCATCCTCGCCGAACTGGAGGATACCCAGGGCATCGATCGCATAGCCCAGAACATACTGGAAACCCTGGCGGCGCCCTGTTCACTGGCGGAGGGCGGCGCCGCAGTCGTGGCCCAGGTTTCTGCCAGCATCGGCATCACGCTCTACCCGGAAGATGCACAGTGCGCGGAGGCTCTGATCCGCAATGCCGACCAGGCCATGTACGAGGCGAAAAGCCGCGGCCGCAACCGCTACGCCTACTTTTTCTGCCAGAGATAGCGCCGGTCGTCGAAACTGGCGACCCAATGCGGGAAATAGACGATCATCAGGGTGATCGCCGCACCGTTGAGCCAGGCTTCCGAAAAGCCCAGCAGCAGGTAGAAGGGCAGGTATTCGTAGAGCAGCACAGCAGCCGCATAGGCGCCGGCAAGCCAGAGCAGCAGGGTGGTCAGCGCCCCGGTTGCCAGCGCGGTGACGGCCGCGCCGAGGAATGCGACAACGAAGATGAAAACGAACAGATGCGCCGGCAGCCAGCGTTCCACGGCGCGCAGGATGGCGTGGCTGAGGAATACCGGAAACACGGCCAGCGCCAGCGCATTCAGCGCAAACGGCTGCCAGGCGCTGGCCCCATGCAGGTCGGCATTGAAGGTGACGGCCGCCAGCACGACCGAGAGGCCGATCAGCGCCAGCTGCCGGCCGCACATCAGGGTAAAGGCCATGGCGCCCAGCAGGTGGAGGTTGAGCCCCGGCTTGACGCCGGCCTTCAGGCTCCAGACCACGGATAACACGACGATGGCGCCCATCCAGACATTCACCTGGCGGCTGTCGGTGAGCCGCTGCCAGGGCGCCCGCCACAGCGCCCATGCCATGATCAGGGCATACGGCAGGATGGCCCCGAAAGCCCAGGCATCGCTGAACAGGCCGTCGGGGAAGTTCATGGGCTAGAGTGCTGCAGTCAGCTCCGGCACGATCTGGAACAGGTCGCCGACCAGGCCGTAATCGGCCACCTGGAAGATCGGCGCGTCCGGATCCTTGTTGATCGCGACGATCACCTTGCTGTCCTTCATGCCGGCCAGGTGCTGGATGGCGCCGGAAATACCGATGGCGAAGTAGAGTTGCGGCGCGACGATCTTGCCGGTCTGGCCGACCTGATAGTCGTTCGGTACGTAGCCGGCATCGACGGCGGCGCGCGAGGCGCCGAGGGCGGCGTTCAGCTTGTCGGCCAGCGGTTCGAGCAGCTTGTGGTAGTTCTCGCCCGAGGCCAGGCCGCGCCCGCCCGAGACGATCACCTTGGCGGCGCCGAGTTCGGGCCGCGCCGACTGCGTCAGTTCGCGCTTCACCAGTTGGCTGAGGCCGAGATCGGGGCCGGCAGCCAGTTGCTCCACCGGCGCCGGGCCGACGCCCGCCGCAGCGGCTTCGAATGCCGTGGTGCGCACGGTGACGACCTTCACCGGATCCGCCGACTTCACCGTCGCCAGCGCATTGCCCGCATAGATCGGCCGCACGAAGGTGTCGGGCGATTCGATGGCGACGATCTCGGAGATCTGGGCGACATCGAGCAGGGCCGCCACGCGCGGCAGCAGGTTCTTGCCGAAGGTGGTGGCCGGGGCGAGGATGTGGGTATAGCCCTTCGAGTTGGCGTGGATCAGCGCGGCGAGGTTCTCGGCGGTCTGCTCGGCGTAGTGCGGGGCGTCGGCCAGCTTGACCTGCTTGACGCCGGCCAGCGCGGCTGCGGCCTGGGCGGCGGCGGCGCAATCGGCGCCGGCCACCAGGACATGCACCTCGGCGCCGAGTTGGGCGGCGGCGCTTACGGTGTTGAGCGTGGCCGCCTTGAGGGCGGCGTGGTCGTGTTCGGCAATGACGAGAATGGGCATGTTCGGCTCCCCTTACAGTACTTTGGCTTCGTTCTTGAGTTTCGCCACCAGTTCGGCGACATCGGCGACCTTGATGCCGGCCTGGCGCTTCGGCGGCTCGCTGACCTGCAGGGTCGTCAGGCTGGCGCCGATGTCGACGCCAAGATCGGCGGGCTTGAGGGTTTCCATCGGCTTCTTCTTCGCCTTCATGATGTTCGGCAGCGTGGCATAGCGGGGTTCGTTGAGGCGCAGGTCGGTGGTGACGACCGCCGGCAGTTTCAGCGCCAGCGTTTCGAGACCGCCGTCGATTTCGCGTGTCACGGTCGCCTGGTTATCCGCGATCACCACTTTCGAGGCGAAGGTGGCCTGCGGCCAGCCCATCAGCGCGGCGAGCATCTGGCCGGTCTGGTTGGCGTCGTCGTCGATGGCCTGCTTGCCGAGCACCACCAGTCCGGGCTGCTCCTTGTCGCACACCGCCTTGAGCAGCTTCGCCACGGCCAGCGACTGCAGTTCGCCGGCCTGCGCCGCCTCGATGTCGACCAGGATGGCGCGGTCGGCGCCCAGCGCCAGCGCGGTGCGCAGCTGCTCCTGGCAGGCGGTGACGCCGCAGGAGACGGCCACCACCTCGGTGGCGATGCCCGCTTCCTTGAGTCGCACCGCCTCCTCGACGGCAATTTCGTCAAAGGGGTTCATCGCCATCTTGACG
>CAYYHO010000017.1:4925-13014 GCA_964471725.1 uncultured Methyloversatilis sp.
TCCGATCGGACTTCACCCTGATCTTGACGTTGTAATCCACTACCCGCTTCACCGGCACCAGAACTTTCACAGTGTTCTCCTCATGCAATTCATGGCCATACTCATGCGTATGTTGGCTGCTATACTAACCCAACTCTGCCACCGAGTTCAAATACCACGGCATGATCAAATCCGCAGCTGCCAAAGCAAGTGGCGCACCCAAGGGCGGCGCAACGCCGACCCGCGAGGCACTCGACCGGGACGCCTGGATCGCCGGCGCGCGCGACATCGTCGCGCAGGACGGCATCGGCGGGCTGCGCGTGGAAAGCCTCGCCAAGCGCCTGGGCGTCACCAAGGGCAGCTTCTACTGGCATTTCAAGGATCGCCGCGACCTGATCGACGCCGTGCTCGACGACTGGCGCAACAGCCGCATCCGCGACATCCGCAAGCAGACCGACTGCGCAGCGGGCAACGAACGCGCCACGCTGCGCCACACCGTCGACATCTACGCCGCGGGACGCAACCGCAAGGGCATCTCCATCGAGGCGGCCATCCGCCTGTGGGCGCGCCAGGATGCCAAAGGCATGGCCGTGGTCGAGCAGGTCGATGCCGAACGGCTCGCCTGCACGCGCAAGCTGTTTCTCGCCCTCGGCCTCCCGCCCGCAGAAGCCGCCGCGCGCAGCGCCCTGCTCTACGCCTACGTGTTCGGCTTCAGCATGATGCAATGCGGCCGCTTCGACATGAACCCGGAGCAGACGAAACACTGGATTGCGGAGCGCATCATCCGCTGACTTTCTCCTGGCGGTCCGGGTTCTGATACAAAAGCAGAATCTGGGCGGTCATGATCCACAGCGCGCACCAGGACAGCAGCAAGGGATCGAAATACCACTCCTCGTCCCAGACATAGTTGTCCGAGATCAGTTCCTTCAGGTTGTTGAAGAAATGCACGGCCGCCACCACCAGGCCGAGCACGGCGAACACCGAAGCCGCATAGCGGGAAACCCAGTGCCGCGGGTTGGGCAGGATCATCAGCAGGCCGAGCACTCCGATGACAGTGCGCTGCACGCGGCAGTAGGGGCAGGTGTAGACCCAGCCATCGAGATCCAGCCACCAGGCCAGCACGCTGATGGCGATGCCCATAAAACCGATGATGCGAAGGTGACGGACCAGAAAGTCGAGCGACATGATGTTTCCCCCGGGGAATGGCGCAGCATAGCCCAGTTTGCTGCGGGCGTACTCCCTGCTCCACCGCCCCGGAAGCCAGTCAGCCCTTGCGCTTCGCCATGAAGCCGTCGATGCCCGCCACCGCCGCCTCGGTCATCATGTTGCAGGCCATGGTCTCGGCGGCGAGTTGATAGGCGCCGGCGAGGCCCATTTCGATCTGGCGGTAGAACAGCTGCTTGCCCATGGCGATGGCTGCGGGCGACTTGGCGCAGATGCTGTCGGCGAGCTTCTTCACTTCCTCGTCCAGTTGTTCGAGGGGCACGACGCGATTCACCAGGCCGCGCCGCTGCGCCTCGTCGGCGGCGATGAAGTCGCCGGTGAGCAGCATTTCGAGGGCCTGCTTGCGGCCCATGTTGCGCGCCAGCGCAACGGCCGGGGTGGAGCAGAAGAGGCCGACATTGATGCCGGACACGGCGAACTTCGCCGCCTCGGCCGCCACCGCGAGGTCGCAGCTGGCCACCAGCTGGCAGCCGGCCGCCGTGGCGACGCCATGCACGCGCGCGATGACCGGCTGCGGCAGTTCGGTCAGCAGGGTCATGATGCGGCCGCACTGCCTGAACAAGCGCTGCATGTAGGCCTTGTCGTGGTTGGCGCGCATCTGCTTGAGGTCGTGGCCGGCACAGAAGGCCCGCCCGGCGCCGGCAATGACGAGCACGCGCGCCGTCCCGTCAGCGCCGACTTTTTCCAGCGCGGCCTGCAATGCGTCAAGCAGTTCGGTCGACAGGGCGTTGAACTGCGCGGGACGATTCAGGGTCAGCGTCACCACGCCATCCCGATCGTGGCGGAGCAGCAGGGCTTCTTCGGTCATGTTTTTTCCTTGCAAAGAGAGACGGCTTGCGGCCGTTCGCGCGCCAGTGCGCCGAGCCATTGCGCCAGCGCGTCCGCCAGCGCCTGCGCCGCCGCGCGCGTGGCCGCGACGCCGCCCGCCGCATCCTGCGTCGGCGCGGGTTTCTCGATCCGGAAGACGCGCTTGGCAAGGATGGCCTCGCCGGCACGCGGCAGCAGGCTGGCGCGCATCTCCAGCACGACATGGCTGGCTTGCGGCGTGTCGAAGCGCTGCTCGATTTCGTCCAGGTTCAATCTGAGGCGGCAACCCGGCCCGGTGAAGTCGGGCTGGCCATAGACGATCCGGCGTTGCAGGAAACGCTCCAGCAACTCGGCCGGCGGCGCCGCCCAGCGGCTCTCGGCATAAGCGTGGCGGCGCAGCGGCTCGCTGTAGGCGAGCCGGTACAGCTGGGCCGGCGCATCCAGCCAGGAACTGGAGCGCACTTCGACGGCGGCGATCGGAAAGCCGGGATAAGGCCAGGCGCCGGCGAGCTGACCCAGGTCGCCCAGATCATAGTGGGCGACCGTGGAAGGACGCGGCGGCGCGCCGATGCAGCCGGCCAGCAGCAGCGCACTCAGAAAAGCCAGAGTCTTGCGCATCGTAATGCTCCTCTATCTTGGCGGCGCGAAGCCCGCTTCGCCCGGCCCCGGCCTTGCCGTCGCGGGACCGAAGATGACGGCTTGCGGGTTGTCGCCCAGGGTATCGAGCAGTCGGTCGAGACGGCGCGTGGCGACGGCCAGATCGGTCAATAGTTTATCCACGCGCGGCAGCGTCTCGTCGGACACCCGCTCGCCGATGCCGCCCGCAGCGGCAGCCAGCTTGTCGACCCGCTGGGCCAGGCTGTCGAGATTCGCCACCAGCGCACGGGCTTCGGCCGTCAGCGGCGCGGCTTCGCCGGCGGCTTTTTCAAGATGGACGAGCAGGGTCTGCAGCCGCTTCAGGTTGGCATCGGAGAGGGCGTTGCGCAGGGCGGCCGCCACTTCCGGCAGTTCCTTGAGCCCGCCGGAGGCGACAGCAAGATTGTCCAGGGCCTGGGCCGCATTCTGCAGGTTGCGTTCGTCGAACAAACGATTGAGCCGCTGGCCGAGATCGGCGAACTGGTTGGCGATGTCGCCGGCCCGGTCGTTCAGCGTGTTGAGCAGTCCCGGCTGGATTTTCAGGCGCGGCGGCAGTGGTCCTTTGGTGTCGAGCGGCCTGCCGCCGCCCGCCCGGCCATCTTCCAGCATCACGTAGGCGAGACCGGTGACGCCCTGGTAGTTGAGCTTGGCGATGGTCCTGTCGGTCAGCACGTACTGGCGCCCGAGGGTGATTTCGACCAGCAGCAGCGCGGGATCCTCATCGTCCGGCGCGATATCGATCACCTTGCCGGCACGAATGCCGCGATAGCGCACCGGCGCCTGGATATTCAGGCCGGTGACGCTGCCGCGCGTTTCGAGGAGGTAGGTGTGGGTCGGTTCGCGCGCGCCGGACAGCCACCAGAGCGCCAGGGTGGCCAACAGCAGGAACAGCAGGGTGAACAATCCAGCCAGCAGGGCATGGGCACGGTTTTCCATATTCAGGCTTCACGCATGGGCAAGGGCGCGGTGACTCCGCGGGGAAAGAAAGAATTTGTGCACGAAGGGATGATCGAACTGCATCACCTCATCCAGGGTTCCGCAGGCGACGATACGCTGCTCGGCAAGCACGGCCACGCGCGTCGCCAGCGCCGCCAGCGTGTCCAGATCGTGCGTCACCAATACTACCGTAAGGCCGAGTTCCTCACCCAGCAGGCGCGTCAGGCGCACGAAGCCGGCGGAGCGATCGGGATCGAGGCCGGCGGTCGGCTCGTCGAGCAGCAGCAGTTCGGGTTCCAGCGCCAGCGCGCGCGCCAGGGCGACGCGCTTGACCATGCCGCCGGACAGCTCTGCCGGCATCAACAGGGCATGGCGCGGCAGCAGTTCGACCATTTCCAGCTTGAGCATCACCAGGTCGCGGATCGTCGTCGCGTCGAAGCACTTGAGCTCGCGCAGCGGGAAGGCGATGTTGTCGAAGACATTGAAGGCGGAAAACAGCGCCCCCTGCTGGAACAGCACGCCGAAACGCTGCCTGAGCGCACGCTCGCGCGCCGCGCCGCCGCCGAACAAGGGCTCGCCGAACAGCCGGATCTCGCCCCGCGTCGGCATCAGCAGGCCGGTCAGCTGACGCAGCAGCGTCGTCTTGCCGCTGCCCGAACCGCCCACCAGGGCGACCATTTCACCTTTCGCGACGTCGAGGTTGAGGCCCCGCAATACCCAGTGCGGGCCGAAACGGGCAGACAAATCCCTGACCTCGATGACCGGGGCCGTCATAGCGGCAGACCGATCTTGCGCGTGGCGATGGCGAACACGGCATCGAGCAGGATCACCACGGTGATTGCGGACACCACCGAGGCGGTCGTGTGCGCCGACAGGCTTTCGGTATTCGGCTGCGCCCGCAAGCCGAAATGGCAGGCCACGAGCGCGATGGCGACGCCGAAGACGACGCCCTTGGCGAGGCCGATCCACAGGTTGGCCACCGGCACGGCCTTCGGCAGGGTCTCGATGAAGTAACCGTAGCCGATGTCGAGCTGGATCTCCGCCGCCACCATGCCGCCGAGCAGGGCCATCATGGTCGCCCACAGCACCAGCAGGGGCGTGACCACCGCCAGCGCCACGACTTTCGGAAAGACCAGGCGCAGGTTGCGGGACACGCCCATGGTCGCCAGCGCATCGATCTCCTCGGTGACCCGCATCACGCCGAGTTGCGCGGTCATGGCCGAGCCGGAGCGGCCGGCCACCAGCACGGCCACCAGCACGGGACCCAGTTCGCGGATGATGCCGAGGCCCAGCAGATTGACGATGAAGATGTCGGCGCCGAACTGGCGCAGCTGCAACGAGGACAGATAGGAGAGGGCGACGCCGATCAGGAAACCCACCATGGCGGTCACCGGCATCGCCTTGACGCCGCCCTTGTAGATGTTGGCGGAGATCTCGCGCCCGGGCAGGTCGGCCGGATGACGCAACAGATGCAGCAGGTCGAGCATCAAGCGGCCCAGCAGCCCGACGAAATCACGCACATGCCGCAACAGGCCCAGCACGTTGGCGCCCAGCACGATCAGGCTTTCCAGCGGCGAGCGCGGTACGGCAACGGCCGCCGGCTGGCTGTCGGTGGCCGCGATGCGTTCGAACATGTGCAGGTGCTCGGGGCGCATCAGCAGCAGTTCGGGCAGGCGGCGCCCCCAGCTGCGCCACAGCAGCAAGGCCCCCATCGAATCCAGCGCCTCGATTTCGAGGCAGTTCCAGCTCACGTCGTCGCGCCGGCCGTAGGCTTGCAGGCGGTTTTGCCCGTCGGCATCCACGCCCGTTGCCCCATGGCTTGCTCCCCTTGCACCCCGTGCGCCCATGTCCGCCAGGACGCGCAGCGTCCAGCGTCCGGTCAGCTTCAGCTCGGTCGGCCCCGGCTGGCCGGATGAGCCGGATGAGCTGCGCGTCTCGCTGAAGTCGGCTCTCGCAATCGCCATGGAGCGACCGCTCAGGGAACGCCGGTTTCAGCCGTGGCCTGCTGCCGGCCGCGCACCCTGAATTCGATGCCGACATTGGCCCATTGCTCGACTTCGCCGGCCAGCACGGCGGCGGTCAGGGGCGCCGCGGCCAGCCAGGGGCGCTCGACATAGACATCGAAGCCCTTGACCGTCATGCGCACCTCGATGCCGGGAATCGCCATATCGTCGCGGGCGCGGTGCAGCAGGGCCGCGAGGCGCAGGCAGAAAATCGGCACGGACTCGGGCGATTCGCGGCCGATGGGCTGCACGCGTTCGAGCTTGCCGCGGTGCGCCAGCACCAGGCGTGCCAGGTAGGCCTGATCGCGCCGCGAAAAGCCCGGCATGTCCGCGTTGGTCAGCATGTAGGCGCTATGCTTGTGGTAGCTCGCATGGGAAATGGAAATGCCCATCTCGTGCAGGCACGCGGCCCAGCCGAGAAAACGCGCGGTGACCTGGTCGCCGATCGAATCGCCGGGACGCAACTGGCGATAAAACGTCAGCGCCAGCCGACTGACGCGCGCCGCCTGGCGCACATCGACCTCGTAGCGCTGCATGAAACGGCTCACGGTGGCCTCGCGCAGATCCTCGTGGTGGTAGCGCCCGAGCAGGTCATAAAGCACGCCGAGACGGAGGGCGCCCTCGGAGAAGTTCATGGTCTCCAGGCCGAATTCCTTGAACACCGCCGACATGATGGCGACGCCGCCCGGGAATACCGGCACGCGGTCCGGGCTCATGCCCTGCAGACCGGCGCTGGCGACATCGCCCGCCTTGATCAGGCGGGCACGCAGCCGCTCCAGGCCATCGCGCGTGATGGCGCCATCGGCGTAGCCGTTGAATTCGAGGATGTCGCAAATCGCCTTGGCCGTGCCGGAAGAGCCGGCGACCTCCTCCCAGCCGGTTTCCCGGCAGGCCTGGACGATGGTCTGGACTTCGCGGGCGGCGGCCAGTTCGGCCTCCTTCATGCTGCGCTTGTCGATGCGGCCGCCGGGAAAGAAGCGCAGGCTGAAGCCGACGCAGCCCATGTACAGCGACTCGAGTTGCAGCGGCTGGATGTTCTGGCCAATGATGAATTCGGTCGAGCCGCCGCCGATATCGACCACCAGGTTGCGAACCTGCGGGTTGGGCAGGGAATGGGCGACGCCCAGGTAGATCAGGCGCGCCTCTTCGCGGCCGGCGATGATCTCGATCGGGAAGCCCAGCGCCGCTTCGGCGCGTGCCAGGAACTGCTGGGCATTTCTGGCCACACGCAGGGTATTGGTCGCCACCGCCCGCACCGACTGCGGGTCGAAATCGCGCAAGCGTTCGCCAAAGCGCGCCAGCGCCCCCAGAGCGCGCTCCTGCGATTCGTTGTCGAGGTACTTGTCCGGCGTCAGGCCGGCAGCCAGGCGCACCGTTTCCTTGAGTCCGTCGAGCGGATAGATCTGGTTGCCGAAGATTCGCCCGACCTCCAGGCGAAAGCTGTTGGAACCCATATCGACCGCGGCGAGATGTTCGTGATCCACTGTGGAGGGGCTGGCCAGGGGAGAAAAGCCGATTTTAGCGCAGTCGCCGGCCGGCCCCCGGCCGTGCGCCCATCAAACCAGCCACGGAAAGTCGGCGCTGGCAAAGCAACTGCGCTACAAGGCGGTCGAGCAGAAAACGCTCTCCTCGCCGTAGCGGATGGCTGGACGGCACAGGAGCGTGTCATACTTGGCCACCGAAAGCCGAAAGCCGCTTAGTCGAAAACCGCTCTGTCCGCCGCTTGCCGCCCCTGCCATGACGCCCCAGTATCCGCAACACGACTATCCCGCCGAGCACTTTCTCAATCGAGAATTTTCCCTGCTCGCCTTCAACCGGCGCGTTTTGGCGCAGGCCGCGGATGTCCGCACGCCGCTGCTCGAACGGCTGCGCTTTCTCTGCATCGTTTCCTCCAATCTGGACGAGTTCTTCGAAATCCGCGTCGCCAGCGTCAAGGAACAGATCAAGATGCGCAGCCACGCCACCGGCCCCGACCGCCGCAGCGCGCTGGAGGTGTATCGCCGCATCACCCAGGAAGCGCACGTCCTCATCGACGAACAATACGCGCTGCTCAACCACGCGATCCTGCCGGCGCTGGCTGGGGAAGGCATCGTCATCCTGCGCCGCTCGGAATGGACCGAAGCGCAACAGAACTGGATCCAGGATTATTTCCACCGCGAAGTCATGCCGGTGCTGACGCCGATCGGGCTCGACCCGGCCCATCCTTTCCCGCGCGTGCTCAACAAGAGCCTGAATTTCGCCGTCGAGCTCGAAGGCAAGGATGCCTTCGGCCGCAATTCGGGCGCCGCCATCGTCCAGGCGCCGCGCACCCTGCCGCGCGTGATCCGCCTGCCGCGCGAATTGACGGAGGTCGATCACGCCTTCGTGTTCCTCTCCTCGATCCTGCATCGCCATGTCGGCGAACTGTTCAGCGGCATGACGGTGCAAGGCTGCTACCAGTTCCGCGTCACGCGCAACTCCAACCTGTTCGTCGATGACGAGGAAGTCAAGAACCTGCGCACCGC
>CAYYHO010000018.1:0-12688 GCA_964471725.1 uncultured Methyloversatilis sp.
TCCTCCAGAAATGTCTTAGATGCGGCGGCGCTTCGGCGGCCGGCACCCATTGTGTGGAATCGGTGTTATGTCGGTGATGCTGCTGATCTTGATACCCAAGGCATTCAGTGCGCGCACTGCGGACTCCCTGCCGGGCCCGGGTCCCTTGATGCGCACCTCGAGATTCTTGATGCCGCACTCCAGTGCTGCCTTGCCGGCGGCCTCGGCAGCCACCTGCGCGGCGAACGGGGTCGACTTGCGCGAGCCTTTGAAGCCAGCGCCGCCCGAAGTTGCCCACGAGAGCGCGTTGCCCTGGCGATCCGTGATCGTGATGATCGTGTTATTGAAAGAAGCATGCACGTGGGCAATGCCCTCGGCAACATTCTTTTTGACCTTCTTGCGGACTTTAGCGGTTGCTTTGGTCGTTGTTTTAGCCATATCTGTAATCCCTGCTGGTTATTTCTTGCTGCCGGCAACCGACTTGCGGGGGCCCTTCCGGGTACGAGCATTGGTACGTGTGCGCTGGCCACGCACCGGCAAGCCGCGACGATGGCGTACCCCACGGTAGCAGCCAAGGTCCATGAGACGCTTGATGCTCATGGTGACTTCGCGACGCAGATCGCCTTCTACAGCGACCTTGCCAACTTCTTCGCGGAGTCGATCCATGTCCGCCTCTGTCAGATCCTTGATCTTGGCCGAGCGCTTCACGCCTGCCGCGTCACAGATTTTCTGCGCGCGCGAGCGGCCAATACCATAAATTGCCGTCAGCGCAATCTCGGTATGCTGGTGATTCGGAATATTCACGCCTGCAATACGGGCCATATTCTTACCTTGTCCTTGAAATACGTAACTGCAACCCGCTTGGCCGCCAGTGCAGCCTTGGGCACAGATTGTTGCTGCCGAAAATGCGAACCGGCAATTTTAAAAGAGATTGTTTACTTTTTCAACCTTGGCGTTGCTTATGGCGCGGATCCGCGCAAATCACACGAACCACGCCATGACGGCGCACGATCTTGCATTTACGGCATATGCACTTGACTGAAGCTTGGACTCTCATTGTTATCTCCGCTATTGCTATGTCTTTTATTTCGTTCGAAACACGATACGTGCCTTGCTCAAATCGTAGGGTGTCAGTTGGACCGTCACCTTGTCGCCGGGAAGAATCCGGATGTAATGCATTCTCATTTTTCCGGAAATATACCCAAGCACCACATGTCCATTTTCCAACTTCACTCGAAATGTTGCATTGGGCAGGTTTTCCATGACCTCACCCTGCATCTCAATGAAATCTTCTTTCGACATGCACCGATTGATTCGACTTTTACCGGGTTGGCATCCCCGTTCCTTTGAAATTGGCTTTCTTCAACAAGCTTTCGTACTGATGGGACATCACATAGGCCTGAACCTGCGCCATGAAATCCATGGTGACCACCACGATGATCAGTAGCGATGTCCCGCCAAAATAGAATGGGACATTCCACTTCAGGATCAGGAATTCGGGCAACAAGCAAACCAGAGTAATGTATGCGGCTCCGACCAGGGTCAGCCGCATGAGAATCTTGTCGATATAGCGCGCCGTTTGATCGCCGGGTCGATAGCCTGGCACGAATGCGCCACTTTTCTTCAGGTTATCTGCAGTGTCCTTGGGGTTGAATACCAGTGCCGTGTAAAAAAAGCAGAAAAAGATGATTGCTGCAGCATAGAGAAGCACGTAAACAGGTTGCCCGGGGGAGAGTGTCGCAGCAATGTCCTTGAGCCAGTTCATCCCCTCGCTGGCGCCAAACCATCCTGCTGCCGTTGCCGGAAACAGAATGATCGACGAAGCGAAGATTGGTGGTATGACACCGGCCATGTTGAGTTTCAGTGGCAGGTGCGAACTTTGCCCGCCATAGACCTTGTTGCCTACTTGTCGCTTGGCGTAATTGACCAGTATCTTGCGCTGCCCGCGCTCGACAAAAACCACAAAACCCGTCACGACCACCACCAGAATGCAAATCACGATCGACGTCAGCGGATGCATGGCTCCCGTGCGGACCAGTTCGAACAAGCCCCCGAGCGCACTCGGGAGGCCGGCGACAATACCGGCGAAAATGATGATGGAAATTCCATTGCCCAGTCCGCGCTCGGTGATTTGCTCGCCAAGCCACATCAGGAACATCGTTCCGGTAACCAAGGTCATGACAGTGACCAGGCGGAACATCATTCCCGGATCAAGCACCAGTCCGGGCTGTGACTCCAGGGCTACCGAAATGCCGATTGCCTGGAACAGCGCCAGCACTACGGTGCCATAACGTGTGTACTGCGTTATTTTTCTGCGCCCCGCTTCGCCTTCCTTCTTCAACTGCTCGAGCGTCGGGATGGCGATCGTCATCAGCTGCATGATGATCGACGCCGAAATGTAGGGCATGATACCCAGGGCAAAGATGGTGAAGCGCGACAGCGCACCGCCGGAGAAAAGGTTGAATACGCCAAGGATCCCGCCCTGCTGCGAACTGAAAAGTTCGGCAAGCTTTACCGGGTCGATGCCGGGAACCGGAATATGGGCGCCGATCCTGAAGACAATCAGTGCGCCCAGCAGGAAAGCAAGCCGGCGCCATAGATCGCCGAACTTTCCTGCCTTACCGATGGCGCCTGTGCTGGCGATGGCATTTGCCAATTCTCTGCTCCCGACTCGCTTAACGAAGAACGCTTATTCCGCAGCCGCAATATCGGCTACCGAACCACCGGCAGCCTCGATCGCCGCCCGGGCACCTTTGGTGGCGCCGACGCCCTTCAGATTCACCTTGCGCGTCAGCTTGCCGGAAAGGATCACCTTGGCGGACAAGCTGTCGGCAGGCACGACACCCGCCTGCATCAACGTGAGCAGGTCGATATCCGCGACCGGCATTTTTTCAAGTTCGGAAAGCCTGACCTCGGCATTCCTGCCCGCCGTCAGCGAAACGAAGCCGCGTTTCGGCAAACGACGCTGCAGCGGCATTTGACCGCCCTCGAAGCCAACCTTGTGGAATCCGCCGGCACGGGATTTCTGGCCCTTGTGGCCTCGGCCGCCCGTTTTCCCCAAGCCACTGCCAATACCGCGCCCGGGTCGTTTGGCAGCATGCTTCGCGCCACTCGCCGGTTTCAAATTATTGAGCCGCATTATCTTAACCCTCGCACTTCACTAGATAGGCAACTTTTCTGATCATGCCGCGCACTTCGGGAGTATCGCGAAGTTCGGTGGTATGGTTGATGCGCCGCAGCCCCAGTCCGCGTACCGTTGCCCGATGATCCTGCTTGGTGCCAATAACGCTTTTGACCAGCGTTACCTTGATTGTTTTGTCCGCCACAATTAAGCCTCCATGATTTCCTGCACGGTCTTGCCGCGCTTGGCAGCAATTTCAGCAGGAGTGTTCATCGCCATCAGGCCCTTGATGGTTGCACGCACGAGGTTGTATGGATTGGTGGAGCCAAGTGCCTTTGCCACAACATCGGTCACGCCCATTACTTCAAATACGGCACGCATGGGGCCGCCGGCAATGACTCCGGTACCCGCTGCCGCGGGGGACATCAGCACCGTTGTGGCGCCATGCTTGCCTGTAACCGGATGGTGCAGGGTGCCATCGCGCAGGCTAACCTTGGAAAGCTTGCGGCGCGCTTCGTCCATTGCTTTTTGCACGGCGACCGGAACCTCGCGCGCCTTGCCTTTACCCATGCCCACACCACCATCGCCATCGCCAACCACGGTTAGCGCGGCAAAACCAAGTATGCGGCCGCCTTTGACAACCTTGGTGACGCGATTGATTGCGACCATTTTTTCGCGCAAGCCATCATCGCGCTCGTCGGTGGTTTGTTGCTGTCTTTTCGTTTGCGGTTTAGCCATATCGATCTCGCTTTAGTGACGGCCTTAGAATTTCAATCCGCCTTCGCGGGCCGCGTCGGCCAACGCTTTGACGCGCCCATGATATTTGAATCCAGATCGGTCGAATGCCACCTCGCTGACACCTTGCGCCTTCGCCCGTTCGGCGATCAATTTGCCGATCAACTGCGCCGCCTCGACATTCGAGCCGTTCGCCTGGTCCTTGCGCACCCCGGCTTCTACAGTCGATGCAGCAGCGATGACCTTGGTGCCGCAGCCGGAATAGATTTGGGCATACATGTGGCAATTGCTACGGTGTATGCACAGGCGCATCACCTTGAGCTCCGCAATTTTGGCGCGGGTTTTGCGCGCCCTGCGCAGACGAGCCATTTTCTTGTTCATGATTCGACCTTTATTTCGCTAGCCAAGCCGGCTTGGTTTCAACTTACTTCTTCTTGGTTTCCTTGATCACCACAACCTCATCCGCGTAGCGGACTCCCTTGCCTTTGTAAGGCTCTGGAGCACGATAGGAGCGGACCTCAGCGGCAACCTGGCCAACCAACTGACGATCTATGCCTTTGATCAGTATTTCTGTCTGAGTCGGTGTTTCGACCTTGATGCCGTTTGGCATGTCGTGCGTAATCGGATGCGAAAACCCCAGCGACAGATTTAATTTCGTGCCTTGTGCCTGCGCCTTGTACCCCACGCCAACCAGGGTCAGCTTCTTTTCAAAGCCCTTGGTGACGCCGGTCACCATGTTATTCACGAGTGCGCGCATGGTTCCTGACATCGCCGAGGCATTCGGCTGGCCCTCCAATGCACGGCAGATCAAACTATCACCCTCTTGTTCAACTTTTACCGAGGGCAATAAAAACTGTTTCAACGATCCGAGCGGACCCTTGATGACAACCTCCCTGCCGGAGAGCGCGACTTCAACACCCTTGGGCAAGGCAACAGGATTCTTGGCGATACGGGACATGCTTTACTCCTTACGCCACGATGCACAGAACTTCGCCGCCAACATTGACATTGCGCGCCTGGCGATCCGTCATCACTCCTTTCGGCGTCGAAACAATGGCAATGCCGAGGCCATTCATGACCTTTGGCAGGTTCTGTTTACCGCGGTAGATCCGCAAGCCGGGCCGGGATACGCGCTCGATGCGCTCGATTACCGGACGGCCAGCGTAGTATTTAAGTTCAATGTCAAGTTCTGCTTTTCCTTCGGCTTTGCGAATCGCAAAATTTTCGATATATCCCTCGTCCTTCAGCACTTGCGCAATAGCCATCTTGAGCTTGGAAGAGGGCATTGAAACACCAAGCTTCTCGGCCATCTGGCCGTTACGGATACGCGTCAGCATGTCCGCGACCGGATCAGTCATACTCATATCGTCGCCCCCCTTACCAACTGGCCTTGGTCATGCCAGGCACCCACCCGCGCATAGCCATGTCGCGCAATTTGTTGCGACAAAGACCGAACTTCTTGAACACACCCCGAGGGCGCCCTGTCAGTGCACAGCGATTGCGCTGCCGCACCGGGCTTGAATTGCGCGGCAGCAACTGCAGCTTGAGGCGCGCCTGCATGCGCTCATCTTCGCCAAGATTGACATTGTCGATTACAGCTGCCAATTCAGCTCTCTTAGCTGCGTACTTGGCTACCATCTTGGCCCGTTTGGCTTCACGATTCTTCAGTGAAAGTTTTGCCATGACTCCCTCAGCTCTTGAAGGGGAACTTAAATGCGGAAAGCAGCGCCTTGGCTTCCGCGTCTGTTTTTGCCGTGGTGGTAATGCTGATATTCATTCCGCGCAAGGCATCAATTTTGTCGTACTCGATCTCGGGGAAAATAATCTGCTCCTTGACACCCATGTTGTAGTTGCCGCGGCCATCAAATCCACGGTTGCCAGGAATGCCACGGAAGTCCCGAATGCGCGGTATCGCAATACTGACCAGGCGATCGAGGAACTCGAACATGCGCGTGCCGCGCAAAGTGACCATGCAACCGATCGGATATCCCTCGCGAATCTTGAAGCCCGCGATAGCTTTACGTGCCTTGGTGACAACGGGCTTTTGGCCAGCGATCTTGATCATGTCGCCAACCGCATTCTCCAACACCTTCTTGTCGGCAATCGCCTCGCCCACACCCATGTTCAGGGTGACCTTGGTTATCCGCGGCACCTCCATCACAGATGCATACTTGAACTGTTCACGCAACTGCGGAACTACTGTCTGTTTGTAAAATTCTTGCAAGCGCGCCATGACCTATCCCTTAAGCTTCGACCAGTTCGCCATTCGACTTGAACATTCTGACCTTGCGACCGTCCTCCAGAGACTTGATCCCAACGCGATCAGCTTTTTGTGTAGTCGGATTGAACAGAGCCACGTTCGACATATGAATCGGCATTTCCTTTTCGACAATCCCGCCTTGCTGACCTTTGACCGGATTAGGCTTGGTATGCTTTTTCACGCGACTGACGCCACTGACAACCAGCAGGTCGTTATCGAGGCACTGGATCACCGTGCCCCGCTTGCCCTTGTCACGCCCGGCGATCACGACAACATCGTCGCCTTTGCGGATTTTTTGCATGATTTGTTTCCTCTCCGTTCGGGCTTCAGAGCACTTCGGGGGCGAGCGAAACGATCTTCATGAAGCGTTCGCTGCGCAACTCGCGCGTGACCGGCCCAAAAATGCGCGTACCAATCGGTTCGAATTTGTTGTTGAGCAGAACCGCAGCATTGCCGTCGAATTTGATAAGGGAGCCGTCAGCGCGTCTCACGCCCTTTGCGGTGCGCACGACCACCGCGCTATAGACTTCCCCTTTTTTCACGCGACCGCGCGGGGCGGCATCCTTGATGCTCACCTTGATGATGTCGCCGATGCCGGCGTAACGCCGCTTCGAGCCACCCATGACCTTGATGCACATTACCGAGCGCGCACCCGTGTTGTCGGCGACATCGAGCCGTGACTGCATTTGAATCATTTATCTCTCCAACTTAACCTGCATCTGGCGAACCGGATACGCAGTTAGTTTTGGAACCCCAGCTGTTGAATTTCGGGGGACTTAACTCTGCCGGTACCCGCCCACATTACCGGCAGCTCTTTGACAAAGAGGCGGGATTCTAAATCCCGCGATTGTCTCTGTCAATTATTTTTCAAATAACCGTGGCTTTCTCGAGTACCTTGGTCACGCGCCATGCCTTCGTTTTGGAAATTGGCGCGCACTCCTCTATCTGGACGAGATCCCCGGATGCCGCTTCCAATCCTTCTACATGGGCGTGGTATTTCTTCGAGCGAATCATCACTTTGCCAATGACGGGATGCTTGACGCGGCGCTCAATCAGGACCGTGACGGTCTTCTGCATTTTGTCGCTCACTACCCGCCCCTCAAGGGTTCGGTGGATCGACTGGCTTGCCTCGTTCATTTTGCACTAGCCCTTTCGTGCTGAATTGTCTTGATGCGCGCAATATCTTTACGCAATTTGCCAACCTGGCTTGTATTGCTCAGTTGCTGTGTTGCCAACTGCATGCGCAGAGAAAATTGCGCCTTGCGCAGGTCGAGCAATTCCTTGCCAAGCTCGGTTTCGTTTTTTTGTCTCAATTCGGCTGCTTTCATCACTTACCCCAAATGACGTGTGACAAATGTCGTGGCAATCGGCAGTTTGGCGGCTGCCAGCTCGAATGCCTCCCGCGCTAGCACCTCATCAACACCATCCATTTCATAAAGCACCTTGCCCGGCTGAATTTCGGCCACCCAATATTCCGGATTGCCTTTGCCGTTGCCCATACGTACTTCGGCAGGTTTCTTGGAAACCGGCTTGTCCGGGAATATCCTGATCCAGATACGCCCGCCACGTTTGATGTGGCGCGTCATGGCACGCCGGGCAGCCTCGATCTGGCGCGCCGTAAGCCTGCCTCTGGCAGTCGCTTTTAGTCCATATTCGCCAAAGCTGACCTTGGCGCCACGTGTTGCAAGGCCGGTGTTGCGGCCCTTTTGTTCCTTGCGGTACTTTCTGCGTGCAGGTTGTAGCATGCTCGGTTACTCCTTGACTTGCCGGCCGGCGGTATCCGCGCCCGCCTTGGTCTCTGCAGTTTTGCGCACTCGTTTGACCGGTTGCTTGGCCGGATTATCACCTGCTGCCGCCTCCCGGGTGCCTTCAGTACTTTGCGCCTCAGTTTTTTTGGCAGGCCGCCGCGGCACCCCAGTCGGCTTTGCTTCGTGTTCGGCTGCCGCTCCCCCCTTGCCGGGGCGACGCGGGCGTTTTGGCGGCTCCTCGACGGCCTGTTCATGCGTAGCCGCAGGCACTTCGCCACGCGACTTCATCTCTCCCTTGTATACCCACACTTTGATGCCGATGATTCCGTAGGTGGTTTTCGCCTCGGAAGTACCGTAATCAATGTCTGCACGCAAGGTATGCAGGGGTACGCGGCCTTCCCGATACCATTCGGTTCTGGCAATTTCGGCTCCGTTCAGCCTTCCGGCGCTCATGATCTTGATGCCTTGCGCACCCAGGCGCATCGCATTTTGCATGGCGCGCTTCATGGCCCGACGGAACATGATGCGCTTTTCGAGTTGCTGCGCAATCGAATCCGAGATCAACTGTGCATCCGTTTCGGGCTTACGTATTTCTTCGATATTCACATGCACAGGTACACCCATGCGACGCTGCAGCTCAAGCTTGAGATGCTCGATATCTTCACCTTTTTTACCGATGACGACACCTGGCCTGGCGCTGAATACGGTTACGCGTGCATTTTTCGCCGGACGCTCGATGACGACGCGTCCGACTGAAGCATGTGCAAGCTTCTTCTTCAGATAATCACGCACGGCAATATCTTCTCCCAGCATGGCCGAGAAAGACTTGGAGTTCGCAAACCAGCGCGAGGACCAGTCACGCGTGACGGATAAACGAAAACCGGTCGGATGAATCTTCTGTCCCATGTATGCTCCTTACTCGCCAACCGTCACGAAGACGTGGCAAGTTTGTTTGCTGATACGGTTACCGCGTCCCTTGGCTCTGGCGGTAAAGCGCTTGAGTACAGGGCCTTGCTCGACGTAAATACGCGTCACCTTCAAGGCATCGATATCGGCTGCATTGTTATGCTCGGCATTGGCAATTGCTGACTCGAGCACCTTCCTGACGATCACCGCGCCTTTCTTTGGTGAAAAGGCAAGAATATTCAGCGCTTGATCCACAGGCTTGCCGCGGACGAGATCGGCTATCAGTCTGCCTTTCTGTGCCGAAAGATGCACACCGCGCAAAATCGCATTAGTTTCCATTGACATATCCTTACTTCTTCGCCTTTTTGCCTGCCGCATGTCCTTTGAAGGTCCGCGTCAGAGCAAATTCGCCGAGTTTGTGGCCCACCATGTTTTCGGAAACATACACGGGAACATGTTGCTTGCCGTTATGAACAGCAATGGTCAAGCCAATGAAATCCGGCAAGACGGTTGACCGGCGTGACCAGGTCTTGATTGGGCGCTTGTCATTCGAAGCGCGTGCGGTATCGACCTTCTTGACAAGATGGCTATCAACGAAAGGACCCTTTTTGATCGAACGTGCCATGTCTTACCCCTTAACGCTTGTGACGACGCTGAACAATCATGTTGTCCGTGCGCTTGTTGCTACGAGTACGATAGCCCTTTGTTGGCTGCCCCCATGGGCTAACCGGAACTCGTCCTTCACCGGTGCGTCCTTCACCGCCTCCATGCGGATGGTCGATCGGGTTCATGGCAACCCCGCGTACGGTGGGACGAATACCACGCCAGCGGTTGGCACCAGCCTTGCCGATCTTGCGAAGGTTATTTTCTTCGTTGCCCACCTCGCCAATCGTTGCACGGCACTCGATATGAATCCGGCGAATTTCTCCGGAGCGCAATCGTACTTGCGCATACACCCCTTCACGGGCGAGTAACTGAACGGAAGTTCCAGCCGCACGAGCAATTTGTGCGCCTTTGCCCGGCATGATCTCGATGCAATGGATGGTGCTACCCACCGGGATGTTGCGGATCGGCAAGGCATTCCCGGGTTTGATCGGCGCTTCGGATCCGCTCAACACCTCCTGACCGACAGCCATCCCCTTGGGAGCGATGATATAGCGGCGCTCGCCGTCGGCGTAGCACAACAGGGCAATGTTTGCCGAGCGGTTCGGGTCATACTCGAGTCGCTCCACTTTGGCGACCACTCCGTCCTTGTTCCGCTTGAAGTCAATCACGCGATATTGCTGCTTATGCCCGCCACCTTGATGTCGCGTCGTGATATGACCATGGTTGTTACGCCCGGCTTTACTGAACTTGCTTTCTGTCAGCGCATCATGTGGGCGACCCTTGTACAAACTTGGGTTTACGACCTTGACGACCGCACGACGTCCTGCAGACGTGGGCTTGACTTTTACGAGGGCCATTACGCAACTCCTTCTGCAAAGTTGATTTCCTGGCCTGGCTTGAGGCTGATAAAAGCCTTGCGCACATCGCTGCGCCGCCCCATGGTGCGGCCAAATCGCTTGTTTTTACCCTTGGCGTTGACCACTTGCACGGCGGTGACATCCACCTTAAAGAGCATTTCGACTGCCGCTTTTATTTCTGGCTTGGTGGCATCGGGCGTAACAACGAACACAACCTGATTTGCCCGTTCTGCAAGCATGGTGGCCTTTTCGGAAATCAGGGGTGCCTGCAGAATTTGCATCAGACGTTCTTGATTGAATCGAGTAGCGCTCATCCCAGCAGCTCCTCTAGTTTGGCTACCGCTCCTTTTGTCATTACGACGCGCGGGAAACGGATCAATGAAATGGGGTCAGTTTGCTTGGGCTCGAGCACGAGAAGATTCGGCAGGTTTCTGGATGCAAGCATCAGATTGTCATTCAGATCGTCGGTCACGAGCAGGGCCGAGTCAACTCCCAGGCTCTTGAGTTTCTGCGCTACCAGGCGCGTCTTTGGCGCTTCGACAGTAAAACTCTCCACTACCGTCAAACGGTCTTCCCTTGCCAATTGGGACAGGATCGCCGCGATGCCCGCGCGATACATTTTCCGATTGACTTTATGGGAAAAGTTTTCATCTGGAGAATTAGGAAAAGCCCGTCCGCCGCTTCGCCACAGCGGGCTGGCGGTAGTGCCAATCCGGGCGCGACCTGTACCCTTCTGCTTCCAGGGCTTCTTGGTGCTGTGCCTGACCTCGGCACGCGTCAATTGAGCGCGATTTCCTGCCCGGGCGTTTGCTTGGTAGGCAACTACCAGCTGGTGCACCAGCGCCTCGTTGTAATCGCGGCCAAACAGGCCGTCCGAAACACTGACCTTTGCGCCTGCCTGTCCCTGTTCATTTACAAGTTGTAGTTCCATGGGCGCCCTCACTTACTCGCAACGACAGCTCTGACTGCCGGCTGAACCACTACATCGCCACCCCGAGCTCCAGGAATAGCGCCCTTGATCAACAGAAGCTGGCGCACCTCATCGATTCGTACCACTTCGAGATTCTGCGTAGTGCGCTTGACATCACCCAGATGCCCGGCCATGCGCTTGCCTGGAAATACACGGCCCGGATCCTGCGCCATACCGATCGAGCCGGGGGCATTGTGGGAAATCGAGTTGCCGTGGGAGGCGCGGTTGGATGAGAAATGATGGCGCTTGATCGAGCCGGAAAAACCCTTGCCGATCGTCGTGCCTGTCACATCGACCTTCTGGCCAACCGAAAACAGCGACGCGGGCAATACATCGCCGGGCTTGATTTCAGTGACGCGGTCTTCCGTTACGCGGAATTCGGTAAGCGTTTCGCCTGCTTCGACACCCGCTTTGGCATAGTGCCCGGCAGCGGCTTTGCTTACCCTGGAAACACGGCGCTTGCCAAAGGCTACCTGAACGGCTGCATAGCCATCGGTTTCGGATGTCTTGATTTGCGTAACGCGATTGTTCGACACATCCAGCACCGTCACCGGGACGGTAGTACCGTCATCGGAAAAGATGCGTGTCATGCCGACCTTGCGTCCTACAAGGCCTAGACTCATTTTATTCTCCTAAATCCGGCTGCGATTGGCCGGGTTCGCACTTCGATTTTCAGTTGCCTCATGACTTTTCGGCAACCATGGAACTTGTCGAATGACTACAACTAGCTAACAAATACGCCAACCTGCTCAACTTCTGATTTACAGACCCCTACCCTTACTATTGCAGCTTGATTTCGACATCCACCCCGGCCGGTAAATCGAGCTTCATCAACGCGTCCACTGTCTTGTCGGTAGGATCAATGATGTCCATCAGACGCAAGTGGGTGCGGATTTCGAACTGGTCTCTGGAGGTCTTGTTCACGTGAGGGGAACGCAGTATGTTGTAGCGTTCGATCCTGGTCGGCAAGGGAACCGGGCCACGCACGACAGCCCCGGTACGCTTTGCCGTATCCACAATTTCCATCGCCGATTGGTCAATCAGGCGATAGTCGAACGCCTTCAGGCGAATGCGGATTTTCTGGTTCTGCATAAATTATCCTTAAAGAACGATGGTGCCGCACTGGTAGCAACACGGACCAAAAAACGAAAGGGCGGAATTATCCTGCCCTTTCGCTAGAAACGCAATAGCTTATTCGACGATTTTTGCGACGACGCCGGCGCCGACGGTACGGCCGCCCTCGCGGATGGCGAAGCGCAGACCGTCTTCCATGGCGATCGGCGCAATCAGCTTCACCGTCATCTGCACGTTGTCGCCCGGCATCACCATCTCGATGCCCGCCGGCAGCTCGCAGGCTCCGGTGACGTCCGTAGTGCGGAAATAGAACTGCGGACGATAGCCGTTGAAGAACGGGGTGTGACGACCGCCTTCGTCTTTCGACAGCACATAGACTTCGGCCACAAAGTGGGTGTGCGGGGTGATCGAGCCCGGCTTCGCCAGCACCTG
>CAYYHO010000019.1:0-12328 GCA_964471725.1 uncultured Methyloversatilis sp.
TGGAAGCCGCCCGAGTCGGTGAGGATGGGGCCATCCCAGCCCATGAAGCGGTGCAGGCCGCCATGGGCGCGGATGACCTCCAGGCCGGGTCGCAACCAGAGGTGGAAGGTGTTGCCGAGAACGATCTGCGCGCCGATGTCGCGCAACTCGTTCGGCGCCATCGCCTTGACCGTGCCGTAGGTGCCGACCGGCATGAATACCGGCGTTTCGAGCGTGCCGTGGGCGAGGGTGAGGGTGGCGCGGCGCGCGGCGCCGTCACGCGCCAGCAACTCGAATTTCATCTTTTTCTGTGCAGCAGCATGGCGTCGCCGTAGCTGAAGAAGCGGTAGCCGCTGGCGACGGCATGCTGGTAGGCGGCGCGGATCTCGTCCATGCCCGCGAAGGCCGACACCAGCATCAGCAAAGTCGATTTCGGCAGGTGGAAGTTGGTGATGAGCAGGTCGACGACGCGGAATCGATAGCCCGGCGTGACGAACAGTGCCGTCTCGCCAGCGCCGACTTTCAGGGTGCCGTCCGGATTGGCAGCCGATTCCAGCGTGCGCAGCGTGGTGGTGCCGACCGCCACCACGCGGCCGCCGCGCTGCTGCGTTGCCGCGATCGCTTCCGCTGTGGTTTGCGGCAGTATGTAACGCTCGCTGTGCATGGTGTGCTGGGCGATTTCCTGCACCCGCACCGGCTGGAAGGTGCCGGCGCCGACATGGAGGGTCAGGTGGGCGATGCCGATGCCGCGCGCACGCAGGCGCTCCAGCAGCGGCGCATCGAAATGCAGGCCCGCCGTGGGCGCCGCCACCGAGCCATGGGCGCGGGCGTAGATCGTCTGGTAGCGTTCCTCGTCGGCATTCGCCGCCTGGCGTTCGATGTAGGGCGGCAGCGGCAGGTTGCCGTGGCGCTCGACCAGTTCGACCGCGCTGCCGGGCACATCGCCGCTGAAACGCAGGCGGTAGAACTCGCCGACGCGCTCGATCACCTCGGCATCGATGGCGTTCTCCAGGCGCAGCAGGCTGCCCGGCCTGGGTGGCTTGCTGGCGCGCACCTGCGCCAGCACCTCGTCTTCATCTGTCATGCGCTCCACCAGCACCTCGACCTGGCCGCCGGTGGTTTTCTGGCCGCATAGGCGCGCATGCATCACGCGCGTGTCGTTCATCACGACGAGGTCGCCCGGCGCCAGCAGCTCGGGCAGGTCGGTGAACATCCGGTCTGCGTGCCCGGCGCCGTCCAGCACCAGCAGGCGGCTGGCGCTGCGTTCGGCCAGCGGGGTTTGCGCGATGCACTCTGGCGGCAGCACGTAGTCGAAATCGTCGAGGGTCAGGTTCATGGAGCGATACTGGTTTGGTTGCGGGGCAGGGAGGTTTTGCGGATAATGCGCGCTCTTGCAATCGGCGCCGCATTCTACGCGTCCCGAACTACAGCCAAGATGGTGGAATCGGTAGACGCAGCGGACTCAAAATCCGCCGCCGCAAGGTGTGAGGGTTCGAGTCCCTCTCTCGGCACCACGTAATGGCGGGCTTTTGGCTGTATTTAGGTGGTTTTTTGAATGATGGTCGGTTCCGTCGTGCGCTACACGGTGCTGGTGGCCAGCGAGCAAAAGCTGCTGATGCGGCCCTGCCGTAACTATGCCGTGCAGACCATCGTGAACTGCATCCGCCAGCACTGCGGCAACGGCCACATCTGGCACACCACCGGTAGCGGCAAGGCGCGCACCCAGGCCGAACTGGCGTTGGTGGATGAGCTAACGCCGCTACTGCACAAGTTGGCGCAGGGGCGCGGGATTTCGGGGCTGAGTGCTTACGAGCAGGCAAGATAAGGAGAAGACATGGTGTTGCCAAACAAGCTGAATATCACCGATCAAATCGAACTGAGCAAGGCCGAAGAAAAAATCAGCAAGCAAAAGGCCAAGCGGTTCTTTGAAAGCGGCGACATCGACTGCGTTGAGGTCGGCACCTTCAAAGGGCTGGCCCAGATTCATGCGTATTTGTTTGGCGATATTTACGAATTTGCAGGAGAGATACGCGATGTCAATCTTGCCAAAGGCAATTTGCTGCTACTGCCTTGAGGAGTACATCCACGCTGAAGGTCGTGACGAACAAGGACCAAGAAGCAGCCCAACGGGATGTTCAGCCTGGCGCGCTGGCAAGAATCAAGGCTACGCCGCCCGGCATGATTGCAGCGTGTGGGCGGGTTGCAGTTGGTGGACTGGCACCACCGGATTTCAAGGAATCCGGTTCTTGTCCGCGTTCGCCAGGCTGGCGAATTCCTGCGCCGGCAAGGGGCGGCTGTACAGGTAGCCCTGATAGGCGTGGCAGCCGCACTGCTTCAGGAAGGACTTTTGCGCCTCGGTTTCGACGCCCTCGGCGATGACGCGCAGGCGCAGGCCGCGCGCCATGCCGATGATGGCCGCGGCGATCTCGTTGTCGTTGCTGTCGAGCGGTATGTCGCGCACGAAACTGCGGTCGATCTTCAGCTCGTCGATCGGGAAGCGCTTCAGGTAGGCCAGCGAGGAATAGCCGGTGCCGAAGTCGTCGATGGACAGGCGCACGCCCAGATCCTTCAGGTTCTGCAGCAATGCGACGGCTTCCTCGGCATTGCCCATGATCATGCTTTCGGTGAGTTCCAGCTTCAGCACCTCGGCTGGCAGGCCGGTTTCCTGCAGGATGGCGGATACGTGCGCGACCAGATCGGGCTGGCGCAGCTGGCGCGCGGACAGGTTGACGGCCATGAGGAGATGGGGAAAGCCGGCATCGAGCCAGCGCCGCGCCTGGCTGCAAGCTTCGCGCAGGACCCATTCGCCGAGCGGCACGATGAGGCCGGTTTCTTCCGCCAGGGGGATGAAACGATCCGGCGCGACGAGACCTTGCTGGGGGTCGTTCCAGCGCACCAGGGCCTCGCAACCGATCAGGGCGCCGCTGTCGAGGTCGATCTGGGGTTGATAGTGGAGCGTGAACTCGTTGCGCGCGAGCGCCTGGCGCAGGCGCGCTTCGAGATCCAGCCGGTCGTTGGCGGCGGCGGTCATCGTCGGCGTATAGAAGCTGTAGGTATTGCGGCCCGACTCCTTGGCCTGGTAGACGGCGACATCGGCGTGCTGGATGAGTTCGGTGCCTGAGGTTCCGTCTTCCGGGTAGAGGCTGATGCCGATGCTGGCGCCGACATAGACTTCGTGCCCGCTGGGCAGCCGGAAGGGTTGCTCCAGCAGGCCGATCAGTTTCGTGGCGACGCCCGCCGCATCTTCCGGACGGTGCAGGTTCTCGAGTATCAGCAGGAATTCGTCCCCGCCCAGGCGTCCCAGGGTGTCGTCGCCCTGCAGCTGTTCGAGCATGCGTCGCGCCAGGGACTCCAGCAGTTCGTCGCCGACCGGATGGCCGAGGCTGTCGTTGATGTTCTTGAAGCGGTCCAGATCCACATACAGCACCGCCAGTCGCTGCTTGTGCCGCTCCGCCGTATCGAGGGCGTGGACGAGGCGCGATTGCAGCAGCAGCCGGTTCGGCAGGCCGGTGAGCGGATCGTAGTGGGCCAGATGCTCGAAACGTGCCTCGGTATCCTTGATCTGGCTGAGGTCGGTCATCACGCCGACGTAATTGCAGGGCTGGCCCGCCTCGTCATGGACGGTGCTGAGGGTGAGCAATTGCGGAAACAGTTCGCCATCCTTGCGCCGGCTCCAGATCTCGCCGCGCCAGTTGCCGCTTTCCCTGAGACCTTTCCACATGGCCCGGAAAAAACTCCGGCCTTCCCGGCCCGATGCCAGCAGACTCGGGCTGCGACCTGTCACCTCCGCTTCGGCATAGCCGGTAATGGCGGTGAAGGCGCGATTGACGGAGACGATGCGCGGCCGCAGGTCGGTGATGACCACTCCGTCGGCGGTGCTCGCCAGGGCGGCGGCCGCCTGGCGCAGGGCGGCATCGGCGCGGCCCCGTTCCACCGCCAGACCGGCGATGCGGGAGAACTCGCCGATCAGGTCGAGTTCGGCTTGGGTCGGGCTGCGCGGCTGCCGGTAATGGACGCTGAAAACGCCCAGCACCGCTCCGGTCCTGTCCTTGAAGGGAATCGACCAGCAAGCGCTTACCTCGGCGCGGTCGGCGAGTTCGACGAACGCGGCGCAATAGGGATGGCTGCCGATTTCGGCAACGATCACCGGATCGCCGAGGGCTGCCGCGGTGCCGCAGGCGCCCTGGCCCACGCCCGGCCTCAGGCCTTCCAGCGCGCTGTTGAAAAAAGCCGGCAGGCTGGGCGCCGCTCCCGAATACAGGCGGCCGTTGCGGCTGTCGCGGATCTGGATGGAAACGCGCATGTCCGGGTGGATGCCCTCCAGGCGGCGGGCAATGCGGTCGAGGATCGCGGGCAGGGGATGGGCGGCCGCCAGGCCGTCGAGCACGGCCACGCGCGTTTCGCGGATTTGCTCGGCCTGCTTGGCTTCGGTGATGTCGCGCCAGGCGCCGATCACTTCGCCGGAGGCCGACAGGCGCAGTTCGTCGTGAATCCAGCAGAACCGGTTCCGGCTATCGAGGAAGCGATATTCATGGACAAGCTGGCCCTTGCCGAACAGTTCGCCAAAGCGTGTCGGGATCGCTGCCCGGTCGTCCGGGTGCAGGTGGCTGATCCACCAATCCTGCTGCAGTGCCTGCTCCTCGCTGTAGCCGAGCAGGCGCTGAATGTTGCTGCTGACCCAGACCGGGGTTACGACGCCGTTCGCCTGCCGGAGGGAATACAGGATCACCGGACTCGTCTCCAGCACCTGGTTCAGGCGTTCCGAGGCGGCCTGCAACTGGCTGCGTTCGCGTGCCAGCCTCGCCTGGTGCAGCACCTTTTCCAGGGTGGCCGGCAGTTCGTGCAGGTAGCCGGGGTGCTTGGCGACGTAATCATCGACGCCGAGATGGATCGCCCTGGCCGCCAACTCCTCGCTGCCCTGGCCGGAGACGATGACGATCGGAATGTCGAGGCCGCGTTCGGCGCGCAATTCCTTGACGACCTCCAGGGCGTCGAGTCCGGGCAGGCGGTAGTCCAGCAGCAGCACGTCGAACTCGCCCGGCATGCTGTTGTCTGCGGTCAGCAGTTGCAGGATTTGGGTGGCGTCCGGGACGACGGTCAGCTGTACGTGGGGCGCAAAACGGGCCAGATGGCGGCGCGTCAGGTCGATGTCGGCGACGTTGTGCTCGGCATACAGGACGCGGAACTGGCGGGCGTGCCTGTCGAGCGCCGCCTGGAAGCGCCGGTGGGCATCGCGCAAGGTGGCGGCGAGATGTGCCAGCGCGTGGGGACTCTTGATCAGGTAGTCGTCGGCGCCCGCCTGGAGCGCAGCCACCGCCGCGCTCTGGTCGCCCGAGCCGGTGAGCATGACGACCGCCATCGGCAGGCCGTCCTGGCGAATCCGGTTGAGCAGGTCGAAACCGGAGCCGTCCGGCAGTTTCAGGTCCACCAGCGCGGCATCGAACGGCAAGGCTCCCGGCAGCAGGGCGCAGGCCTCTTTCAGGCTGCCGGCCGTCACGAGTTCTATGTCGGGCGCCTGGCTCGCCAGGTTGAGGCGCGTCAGATCGGCATCGATCGGATTGTCTTCGAGATGGAGAACGCGCAGGGTCATGGTCGCTTACGGAGCGTCAGGTGCCGGGCGGGTGGTTGATCAGGCACCAGTACAGATCGATCTGGGTCGCCACGTCCATGAACTTCTCGAAATTGACGGGCTTGACGATGTAGGAATTGGCGTGCAGCCGGTAGGCCGTCTGCACATCGCTATTCTCGCTGGAGGAGGTAAGGATCACCACCGGCAGGGCGCGGCTCACCGGGTGTTCGCGCAGCCGGCGCAGGACCTCGAGGCCATCCACGCGCGGCAGCTTGAGGTCGAGCAGGATCACCATCGGCAGGGTTTCGCCCGCCGTCCAGCGGGGAATCCAGTCGAGGGCTTCCTGGCCGTCGCGCGCCACCTCGATGGGGTTCGCCAGGTTGCGGCGCCGGAAGGCGCGCAGGGTCAGGTCGAGGTCGAGCGGATTGTCTTCGACCAGCAGGATGGGGGGGGTTGCCGGAACCTGGTTCATTTGGGCAGTTCGAGGTAGAAGGCGGCGCCTTCGCCGGGCGTGCTTCGGGCCCACACCCGGCCGCCCATGCGCAGCATGGCCCTGTGCACGATGGCGAGGCCGATGCCGGTGCCGGGATAGTCCTCGGCGCGCTGCAGGCGCTGGAAAATTTCGAAGATGCGGTCGTGAAACTGCATGCTGAACCCGATGCCGTTGTCGATGCATTCGAGGATAACGGATTTTTCCGTTGCCTGGCCGCGGATCGTCAACCTGGGCGGCTGGCTGTCGCGCGAGAACTTGATGGCATTGTCGATGAGGTTGCGCAGGACCAGGCCGAGACCATCCGGATCGGCATGGGCATGGAGCTCGTCCAGCTCGAGCGCGACGATCATGCCCAGGGCTTCGATGTCGGCCTGCCGTTCGGCGAGGATGGTGCGAATCAGGCGGCCGAGGTCGAGGTCGAGTTCCTTCAGGCTGCGCCGCTCCATGCGGGAGTAGCTGAGCAGGTCCTCGATCAGCTGACCCATCTGCTCCACGCCCTTGCGCACGTTGGCGAGGAACAGCGATCCTTCCTCATCCAGTCCGGTCCGGTATTTCTCCTGGAGCAGTCGGCTGTAGCCGTCGATGCCCCGCAGCGGCGCTTTCAGGTCGTGGGAAACGGAGTAGGTGAAGGTTTCCAGCTCCTTGTTGGCGGCCGCCAGTTGCTCCGTGCGCTCGCGCACCTTCTGCTCCAGGTCGGTGTTGAGTTCGCGGATTTCGTTTTCCATCAACTGCTGGTCTTCCAGCAGGCTCAGCAGGGCGCGCCGCGACTCTTCGGCGAGCATCAGTTGCCGGTCGTGCTCCTGCCGCAAGCCGGCCAGATCGGCATTGCGGGCGGCGACCTGCGTCTCCAGACCCCGTTCCTTCTCGCGCAAAGCATCGATGAGCGCGATCCGCTCCGCGCGCAGTTCGTTCGCCTCCCTGTCGCGGCGCCGCAATTCGAGCTGGGTCATCACATGCCGGCTCAGCACGCGCAAGGCGCGCTGGTGATCGGGCGCCAGGCTGCGCGGCTGCCGGTCGATGACGCACAGGGTGCCCAGCGCCCGTCCTTCCGGAGTGATCAGGGGCGCGCCGGCATAGAAGCGGATGTGGGGTTCCGCCGTGACCAGCGGGTTGTCGCTGAAGCGCGCGTCGCGGGCGGCGTCCTCGACGATGAACAGGTCGGGTTGTTGGATGGCGTGGGCGCAGAAGGCGATATCCCGCGTGGTTTCTCGCGCATCGAGGCCGACGCGCGACTTGAACCACTGGCGGTCTTCGTCGATCAGCGAGATGAGCGCAATCGGCGCCGCGCAGATGTGCGCAGCCAGTTCGGCGAGATCGTCGAAGGGCTGCTCGGGGGGCGTGTCGAGCACGTCGTACAGGCGCAGCGCCGCCAGCCGGGCTTCCTCGTCGGGGGGCAGCGGCGCGGATTTCACGCCTGGTCTTCCTGGCTCGGATAGCGCACCGGCCGGCCTGCGCCGGCGAGCAGGGCGTTGACCTCGGCCTTGAGTTCCTGGATGCGGCCTTCGCGGCCCAGCATGACGGCCTGCCAGCGGCTCAACTCGTCCAGTTGCTCGTGCAGGCGGTGCTCCATCTGCTTGCGCGCGCTGATATCCGTGATCACCGCGATGCGTGCGCGGCTGCCCTCGTACTTGATGTCGTGGGAATGCACTTCGATTGCGAACGGGCTGCCGTCTTTCCGGATATGGTGCCATTCGCCCACGTAGGCCAGCCCGGCGAGGGCGGGAATCATCTCCAGTAGCGCCTGCTTTTCCTCCGCCGGGTAAAGTTCCGGCACGGTCAGGGCCAGGGCTTCCGCCCGGCTGTAGCCGTAGTGGCCTATGAATGCTTCATTGACCGCCAGCAGGCGCAGGCTGCTTCGGTCATAGACCAGCACGGGCGTCGGATTCTGTTCGAACAGCTGGCGGTAGCGGGCTTCGCTGTCGGCCAGCAACAGGCGGTCCCGGTGTTCGCGGCTGATGTCGCGCACCACGGCGATCAACCGGGTGCTGCCGGGCAGGCGGCTCAGGCGCGCCTCGAAGCGGTGTGGTTCCCCGGCCATGGGCAGATCGTATTCATAGGCGAGCAGGCTTCCCGTCGCCGCGACCTGATTCTGCTTGGCGAGAAACAGCGCGCCCTGTTCGGCGGGGAGCACATCCTGCATGCGCTTGCCGAGAAAGGTTGCGGGCGGCACATACAGCTTGCTTTCGTGGCGCGCGCGGTAGTCGCGGATGGTGCCGTCGGCATCCATCAGGAAGAACAGGTCGGGCAGGGCCTCGAACACCGAATCGAGCAGCAGGTCGTTCTGGCGGGCCTGCTCCTCGGCGAGCTTGCGGGCGGTGATGTCTTCGGAAAAGATGACGATGCCGCCCACCGCGCCCTCTGCGGTATGCCAGGGGCGCACCTCCCGGCGCAGCCACTGGACTCTGCCATCCAGTCGCTCGAAGCGATTCTCTTCTGCGCGCACGACCTCGCCGGCCAGGGCGCGGCGATGGACCGCTTTCCAGTTCTCGTCGATCTCGGGAAATACTTCGTAGTGGCAGCGGCCAAGCACTTCCTCGTTTTCCAGGCCGAAGTCCTTCAGCCAGCGGCGGCTGACCACCAGGTAGCGCATGGCACGGTCGAACATGGCCAGCGCGGCGGGCGCGTGCTCGATGAACAGGCGCTGGCGGGCTTCGCTTGCGCGCAGCGCCGCTTCACCCTGCTTGCGCGTGGTGATGTCGGTGAAAAAGATGGAGATGCCATCGGGCGTCGGGTAGACGCGATTCTCGTACCAGCGTTGCCAGGGTGCGTAAAATTCGTCCAGGGACACCTGCACGCCCTCGTACATGGCCTGCTGGTAGGCCTTATGGAAGGGCTGGCCGACACCTTCGGGAAACTCCGTCCAGATGTGCTTGCCGATCAAGGACTGGCCAGGGCGTCCGAGCAGTTCGCCGCCCTTGCGGTTGACGTACAGGTAGCGCCAGTTGCGATCCAGACTGACGAAGCCGTCGCTCATGCTTTCCAGCATGTCGGCGAGGCGGCGGTCGAGGGTTTCCCGCGCCCGCCCGGTTTCCATCGATTCCACGGCGAAACCGATGTCGCGCGTCACCTCTTCGAGAAGGCGCAACTCGTCTTCGTCGAAGTAGCCGGGGCGGTCCGCGTACAGGTTGAACGCGCCGCGCACCTGGCCTGCCACCCGGATCGGGAGCGCGGCCGAGGCCTGGTAGCCGAGGGCCAGTGCCGCCTCGCGCCAGGGGGCCATGCGCGGGTCGCTGTCGATATGGTTGCAGACCGCGTACTGGCCGTTGCGCAGGGCCCTGCCCGTGGGGCCCTGGCCGTGCGCGTCGTCGCTCAGGGAGATCTGCAGCTTGTCCAGATAATGATCCACCACTCCGGCATGGGCGAGGGGTTTGATCTCCTGCCGGCCGGCATCGATCATGCCCAGCCAGGCCATGCGGAAGCCGCCCGTCTCGACGGCGATGCGGCAGGCTTCCTGGTACAGGGTCTGGGGCTCGCGCAACTTGACGACGGCCGCATTGATGGCGCTTTGCACGCGGTGGAGGCGATTCAGCGCGGCCAGGTGCGTTTCCGCAGCGACCTGCGCGCTGATGTCCTGCAGGGTGCCGAACAGCGTGGCCGGCTTGCCGAATTCGTCGTAATCGATGCGCACCAGGGACATGACATGGCGTTCGTCGCCGTTCTTGCGCAGCAGACGGTAGCGGATTGCGGGAATCTCCGTGCCGGGCCGGCTCGCCAGCATCCTGGCGTGGTAGGCATCGTGTTCGGCCCTGTCGTCGGGATGCACGCGCGCAATCATCCAGTCGTAGCCGATTCGCCGCGACTGGGGCGCCAGGCCGAAAATGCGGTAGGTTTCGTCCGACCACCGGATGTCGCCGTCGGCCACCCGGTATTGCCAGTGCCCCACATGGGCGATGGCTTCGGCTGCCCGGAGTTGCTCGGCGCTGGCGGCGAGGTCCTGCTGGCGCACGGCGAGTTCGCGCTTGAGCTGGCGATTCCACAGCAGGGCGCCGAGATAGGCCAGCAGGATCAATCCGATCAGTCCGGGCAGCCAGTGAAACAGCCTGGTCGTCAGGGAGGGCTGGCTGAGCGGGCCGATTTCGCCGGCCTGCGCGGCGACACTTGCCGGACCCGCCAGCAGCAGGCCGAGCAGCAAGGCGATGACGATCGAAAGGCGTTGTAGCGACATGTCGGCGGGTCGGTCGGCGCGCAGCCAGGGGGAGATACAAGCTCAGGCGTTCTGTACGATGTGCATCGCATACGAATGATGCACGCCTGTCGCCGAACGATCAAGATTGCGGCCAAAATCAGGTGCAAGGCCAGCGGCGGGCATGTGGTTTTTGGGGCGTGTTCCGCTGCGCCGGCCATCAACCGGCCCGATTGAGGCAAACTGGCGGCCCTTGCCATTCCCGCCTGCCGGCCACCTGCCTGCCATGAGTCCAGCCAGTCTGTTCCGTCTCGTCCTCCTGTCGGCCATCTGGGGGGCCTCGTTCCTCTTCATGCGCATCGGCGCCCCGGTGCTCGGCCCGACGCTGCTGATCGAAATCAGGGTCGGTCTCGCCGCGCTGTTTCTGTTTGCCGTCGGCCTGCTGCTGAAAAAATCGCTGAGCGTGGGAACGCACTGGCGCCATTACCTGATCCTCGGCTTGCTGAATTCGGCCCTGCCGTTTCTGCTCTTCGCCTATGCCGCCCAGACAGTCTCGGCTTCCCTGCTGTCGATCCTGAACGCCACGGCGCCCATCTGGGGCGCGCTGCTCGGCGCGCTGTGGACCAGAACCCCGCTGAATCCCAAGGCCGCCCTCGGCCTGGCGCTCGGCGTCGGCGGAGTCGCCTTGCTGGCCGGCTTCGACCGTTTCGCGCTGCAGCCCGGCGCCGCCCTCGCGATTGCCGCGGCCCTCGGGGCCGCCTGCTCCTACGGCATCGCCTCGCTGTACGCCAAATCGGCCCGCGCCGTCGAACCTTTCGCCAACGCCCACGGCAGCATGTGGGCCGCCACCCTGCTGATCGCGCCGGCCCTGCCGTTCTTCCCGGCAGTCGCCGAGCCCGACGCCAGCGTGATCTGGGCGGTGATCGCCCTCGGCATCCTCTGCAGCGGCGTCGCCTACCTGCTGTATTTCAGGCTGATCGCCGACATCGGGGCAGCGCCGGCGCTGACCGTCACTTTCCTGATCCCGGTCTTCGGCATCGTCTGGGGCAATCGGGTACTGGACGAGCCGATCGGCTGGCATACCCTCGCCGGCTCGGCCATCGTCATCCTCGGCACGGCCCTGGTCACCGGGTTTTCGCCGGACAGCCTGCTCGGGAAAAGGCGCAAGCCCGCTGCATCGGGCGCATCGGAAGGGCGATAGCGCCGGGCTATGAACCTCTTAGCGAAAATCAATTTCCATTGATCGTGTAAGGGTATTAGAGTCCTCAGGTCGGGGTGAGGATGGCGTTGCCTTTTGCCGATTCCTCACCCTGCCGCCAACTTCAATCCAGAGAGGAGCCTGACCATGAAAATCAAAGGCAGCAAAACAGAAAAGCACCTGAAAGACGCATTCGCCGGTGAATCCCAGGCTAACCGCCGCTATCTCTACTTCGCAAACAAGGCCGATGTGGAAGGCTACGCCGACGTCGCCGCGCTGTTCCGCTCCACGGCGGAAGGCGAGACCGGCCACGCCCACGGCCACCTCGAGTACCTTGAGCAAAGCGGCGACCCGGCTACCGGCATGCCCTTCGGTTCGACCAAGGACAATCTGGCCTCCGCCGTCGCCGGCGAAACCCACGAGTACACCGACATGTACCCCGGCATGGCGAAGGATGCGCGTGCCGAGGGCTTCGACGAGATCGCGGACTGGTTCGAGACCCTGGCCAAGGCCGAGCGCTCGCACGCCAACCGCTACCAGAAGGCCCTGAACGAGCTGGGCTGATCCGTTTCGCAAAGCACGAGGAAGCTGCCGACCGTCCGCTGTCGTCCGGGACGGTCGGTATTTCCCGCAAACCGATAACAAAGGGAGACAGCATGGCCGCCCGCGAAGGCAATCTCGACGCTCCGACCCGTCATCCGCTCGACTGGCAGAATCCCGAGTTCTATGACGAGGAAGCGCTCTACCACGAGATGGAGCGTGTCTTCGACATCTGCCACGGCTGCCGCCGCTGCGTCAGCCTGTGCCAGTCCTTCCCGACGCTCTTCGACCTCGTCGATGAATCCGCGACGATGGAAGTCGACGGTGTCAAGAAAAGCGATTACTGGCAGGTGGTCGATCACTGCTATCTGTGCGACCTCTGCTACATGACCAAGTGCCCCTACGTGCCGCCGCACGAGTGGAACC
>CAYYHO010000020.1:0-5903 GCA_964471725.1 uncultured Methyloversatilis sp.
GGCGAGGATGTCCGGGCGGCGGAGCAGCACGGTGGCGGGCAGTCCGGGCGCCCAAGCCGGGTCGATGCCCTGGTCAGTGAGGCTGCGACCGGCCGGCCAGTTCGGGTTCTCCGTGCCGACCAACGCGCGCAGAAGGTTTTCCGCCTGGCCCTGCTGCCGCTCCAGGCCGGCCAGTTCGGCGCGTGCCGCGAGGTAGGCGCCGTCGGCCTGCAGGTAATCGAGGTCGCCGGCGAGGCCGACCGAGCGTCGCTGGTCGACCAGTTGGCGGGTTTCGGCGCGGCTGGCGACGGTGGCGCGTGCCAGCGCCGCGCGCTCCTGCGCTTCCTGCAGGTTGAGGTAGGCGTCGGCCACCTCGGCGATCAGGGACAGGCGAAAGGCGCGCTGCGTCGCTTCACTCCCAAGGTAGCTGGCGCGGGCGGCGCTGCCCAGGCTCGCCACGCGTCCCCAGAAGTCGAGTTCGAAAGCCAGCAGGCCGACATTGACGTCGTAGCGGCGCGTGATGGTCTCGCGGCCGCTGGCGGCGAGTGACGCCGGGAGTCGGGCGGCCTGCTGGCCGCCACCGAGGTTGATGGTGGGCAGGCGGTCGGCGTCCTGGATGCCGAAGAGCGCCCGCGCTTCGGCCACGCGCGCCACGGCGATGCGCAGGTCGCGGTTGTGTTCGAGGGCGGCGCCGATCATGGCCTGCAGGCGCGGATCGGGGAAAAAGGCGTGCCAGTCAGTTTCCGGTGCCGTCCTGCCAGCGCCGACTTTTGCCGGCCAATGCTCCGGCACCGGGGCAGCGGGCCGCTGGTAATCCGGCATGAAGGAACAGCCGGCCAGAAGCAAGGTACCGATGAAAACAACGAACAGCTTATTCATGGTTGGTCTCCGCATGCCGGCGGGCATGGCCTGGGAATATCTTCCGCACCACGACGAAGAACACCGGTACGAGGAAGATGGCCAGCAGGGTGGCGGCGAGCATGCCGCCGATGACGCCGGTGCCGATGGCGTGGCGGCTGTTGGCGCCGGCGCCGGTCGAGATGGCCAGCGGCAGCACGCCGAGGATGAAGGCGAACGAGGTCATCAGGATCGGCCGGAAGCGCAGGCGGCAGGCTTCCACGGTCGCGTCGAAGAGGCTCATGCCGCGCTCCTGCAACTCGCGCGCGAACTCGATGATGAGGATCGCGTTCTTGCTCGACAGGCCGATGATGGCGATCAGGCCGACCTTGAAATAGACGTCGTTGGGCAGCTCGCGCAGGGTGACCGCGAGGGTGGCGCCGAAGATGCCGAGCGGCACCACGAGGATCACCGCGAAGGGGATCGACCAGCTTTCGTAGAGGGCGGCCAGGGCGAGGAAGACCACCAGCAGCGAGAGGGCGAACAGGAAGGGCGCCTGGCTGCCGGACAACTTCTCTTCCAGCGAGGTGCCCGACCATTCGAAGCCGAAGCCGGCCGGTAATTGCTTGGCGATGCCTTCCATGCTCTGCATCGCCTCGCCGGTGCTGCGGCCGGGGGCGGGCGTGCCGGCGATCTTCATCGAGGGCACGCCGTTGTAGCGGTCGAGCTTGGGTGAGCCGACGCTCCAGCGCGGCGTCACCAGTTCGGCCAGCGGCACCATGCCGCCCGCCTTGTTGCGCACCGACAAAGTCAGCAGCCGGTCGGGCGTGGTGCGCAGATCGGCTTCCGCCTGCATCTGTACGCGCAGAATGCGGCCCTGGCGTTCGAAGTCGTTGATGTAGGCGACGCCGAGGGTGGCCTGCAGGGTCTCGTTGAGGTCGGCGATCGACACGCCGAGGGTTTCCGCCTTGCGGCGGTCGATGTCGAGCAGCAGTTGCGGCCCGGCTTCCTGGCCTTCCGGCCGCACCCCCGTCAGGTCGGGATTCTGGCTCGCCATGCCGAGCGCCATGTTGCGCGCTTCGAGCAGCTTGTCGCGGCCGAGCCCGCCGCGGTCCTGCAGGCGGAAGTCGAAGCCGCCGGTGGCGGCGAGTTCGGGAATCGGCGGCGGGTTGATGGCGAAGATCATCGCCTGCTTGATCTGGAAGAAGGCCATGTTGGCGCGGCGTACCAGCGACTGCGCGGAGTGGGCCGGGCCCTTGCGCTCGTCCCATTCCTTGAGGCGCACGAAGGCGATCGCCGCATTCTGGCCGCGGCCGAAGAACGAGAAGCCGACTACGCCGATGACGTGGGCGACCTCGGGCTGTTCGAGGTAGTACTGCTCGACCTGGGTGAGCACCGCCACCGTGCGTTCCTGCGAGGCGCCCGGCGGCAGTTGCACCATGTTGATGAAATAACCCTGGTCTTCCTCGGGCAGGAAGCTGCCGGGCAGGTGCATGAACAGCCAGCCGGCGGCGCCGATGATGGCGGCGTAGAGCAGCAGGTAGCGTCCGGTCTTGCGGATCGCGCGGCCGACCCAGGCCTGGTAGCCGGCGGTGGTGCGGGCGAAAACGCGGTTGAACCAGCCGAAGAAGCCGCGCGTCGGCAGCAGTTCCCTGCCCGGGCTGTGCTTGAGCAGCGTGGCGCACAGGGCGGGGGTCAGCGTCAGCGCCATGAGGGCGGAGAACAGCATGGTGAGGATCAGCGTGACGGCGAACTGGCGGTAGATGACGCCGACCGAGCCGCCGAAGAAGATCATCGGCGCGAACACCGCCGAGAGCACCAGCGTGATGCCGATGATGGCATTGAAGATCTGGTCCATCGCCTTGCGCGTCGCCTCGCGCGGCGCGAGTCCTTCCGTGGTCATGATGCGCTCGACCGCCTCGACCACGACGATGGCGTCATCCACGACGATGCCGATCGCCAGTACCATGGCGAACAGGGTGAGGACGTTGATCGAATAGCCGAAGAGGTAGAGGCCGGCGAGCGCGCCGGTCAGCGCCACCGGCACGACGATGGTGGGGATCAGCGTGGCGCGGAAGTTCTCGAGGAACAGGTACATGACGAGGAACACCAGCACCACCGCCTCGAGCAGCGTCAGCAGCACCTCGTTGATGGAAATGTCGACGAAGCGCGAGGTGTCGTAGGGGACTTCCCAGGCGATGCCCTTGGGGAAATAGGGCGCCATTTCCGTCATCCGGGCGCGCACTGCTTTCGCCACCTCGAGGGCATTGCCGTCGGGCGCGACGCGGATGGCGATGGCGGCGGACGGCTGGCCGTTGATGCGGGCGAAAATGTCGTAGTTCTGGGCGCCGAGTTCCACGCGGGCGACATCCTTGACGCGCAGGGCGGAACCGTCCGGCAGGGTGCGCACCAGGATGTTGCCGAATTCCTCCGGCGTCGACAGGCGGCTCCTGGTGACGATGACCGCGTTCAGCTGCTGTCCCGGAGCGGCGGGCGCCTGGCCGAGTTCGCCGGTGGCGAGTTCGACGTTCTGGGCGCGCACGGCGTTCTTGATGTCGGCGGGCGAGAGCGCATAGGCATGAAGTTTTTCCGGCTTGAGCCAAAGGCGCATCGAGTACTCGGTGCCGAACAGCACGGCCTCGCCGACGCCCTTGACCCGCCGCAGCGAGTCGAGCACCCCGGCAGCGGCGAAGCTGCCGAGATCCATCGCCGCCAGGCTCTTGTCGGGCGAATACAGGCTGATGAACATCACGTAGTTGCGCGAGGGCTTGGTCACTGTCACGCCGATGCGACGCACGTCGTCGGGCAGGCGCGCCTCGATGCGCTTGAAACGGTTCTGCGCCTCCACCGAGGCGATGTCGATGTTGGTGCCGGGGGTGAAGGTGAGCGTCACCGTGCCGGTGCCGAGTTCGGAAGCCGATTCCATGTAGAGCAGCCGCTCGATGCCGTTCATTTCCTGCTCGATGAGTGCCGTGACAGTGTCTTCGACGACCTGGGCGGAAGCGCCCGGGTAGGTGATGTTGAAGGCGATGGCGGGCGGCGCGACGGCCGGATACTGCGACAGCGGCAGGCTGCGCAGGGAGAGCAGGCCGGCCAGCACGATCGCCAGGGCGATCACCCAGGCAAACACCGGCCGGTCGATGAAGAACTTGGCGAACATGCCGCTCCCCTATTTCTTTTCGCCGGGCGGTTCGGCGGACTGGGATGGAGCTGCGGCAGCGGCCGGCACCGCCTTCACCGGAGAGCCGGGGCGGGCCTTCTGCAGGCCGTTCACGATCACCTGCTCGCCGCCTTGCAGGCCGGCGCTGATGATGAAGTCGCTGCCGCTCATGCCGCCGGTCTTGACCGGCACGACGGCGGACTTGCCTTCGGCATTGACCACCGTGACGAACTGGCCCTGCGGCCCGGCCTGCACCGCGCGCTGCGGCACGCGGATGACCTGTTCGGCAACCGCCTCGGGAAAGCGGACGCGCACGACGCTGCCCGGCAGCAGATCCTGCCGCGGGTTGGGGAACAGGGCGCGCAGCGAAACGCTGCCGGTGGCCGGGTCGACCGCCTGGTCGGCGAACAGCAGCTTGCCGGGGTGGGCATAGACGCTGCCGTCCTCGAGGATCAGTTCAACCTTGGCGCGCTCGGCCTCCTTCAGCCTGCCGCTGCGGATCGCCTGCCTGAGGCGCAGCAGGTCGGCGCCGGGCTGGGTGAAGTTGGCGTAGATCGGGTCGATCTGTTCGATGATGGCGAGCGGCGTTGCCTCGCCGCGGCCGACCAGCGCGCCTTCGCTGACCAGCGTGCGGCCGATGCGGCCGGCGAGCGGCGCCGGCACGGTAGTGTTTTCGAGGTCGATGCGCGCCCGCGTCTGCGCCGCCTCGGCCTGCTTCAGCTTCGCCTCGGCGAGGTCTAACTCTTGCCGGCTCACCGCCTTGAGATCGAGCAGCGGCCGGTAACGCTCGAGCGTCAGGCGGGCGACGGCGACATCGGCCGTCGCTGCTTCGTAGGCGGCCTGGTAGTTGCGCGGGTCGATGCGGTACAGCGGCGCGCCCTCCCTGACGTCGGCGCCTTCGGTGAACAGGCGTTTCTCGACGATGCCCTCGACCCGCGCGCGCACCTGGGCGGTGCGATAGGCCTGCAGGCGGCCGGGCAGATCCTGGGTGAGGGTCGAGGAACCGGCTGCGGCCACGATCACTTCGACTTCGGCGGGGGGCATGCCGCCGCCGGGAGCGGCCTTCGGTTTGCCGCCCTGTTCGGCGGCGCCGCAAGCGGCGAGCAGGGGGAGGGCGAGGAGCAGGGCGAGTCGTTTCATCGATTTTCCTTTTTGGCAGCCGGTTCGGGCGCCGATTCGGGACCAAAGGCGCGCAGGAAACAATCCACCACCAGCGCCGACTTGTCCGGTTTGCCGTGGTTCGTTTCCAGCAGGATGAGACCGCGCAGGCGGTCGAAATCGGCCAGCATGGCCGTCAGCATCTCGGCGGCGAACAGCGGTTCGTCGCGGCGCAGCTGCCCTGCCTCCATGGACTGGGCGAGGTAGATGGCGAGGCGCTGGCGCGTGGCGAGCGGCCCTTCGCGGAACACCTGGGCGGCCAGCGCGGGAAAGTGCGCCGCTTCGGCGGTCAGGGTGCGGAAAATGGCGATGCCGTCGGGGCTCAGCACCTTCGCCCGGTACGCCTCGGCAAAGGCAATCAGGGTGTCGCGCAGGTTGCTGCCGCCTTCCAGCGTCACCAGGATGCTGCCGCTGGCGTGGCGCACCACCTCGCAGAACAGTGCGTCCTTGCCCGAGAAATGGTTGTACAGCGTCTGCCGCGCCACCTTGGCGCGCGCGGCGATGCGGTCGATGCTGACCTTGAAGCCTTCTTCGCTGAAGGCCTTCCAGGCCGCTTCGAGCAGGCGCCGACGGGTGTCCGGGTGAGGTTCGGCTGCTGCGGCGAAGGCAAGCGGTTCGGCGATGGCTGACATGGCTAAGGGCGGGGTGAGTAGACTGGACAGTCTAGTATATGCCTTTCGCTGTGTTCGGAGCAAGTCCGATGAATAAGCTGGGTGAAATTGGGCATGGGAGAAGCTGGAAGCGAGCTTTCTGAGCGTAAGTGGCTGAC
>CAYYHO010000020.1:5965-7967 GCA_964471725.1 uncultured Methyloversatilis sp.
GCGGCCGTCGACTCCACCTTCACTTCGCTGCGCAGAGCACCCCGCCGGTGCGCTTGGCAGGTGCCGAGGGTGGGAATCCAGGTTGCTTATTTGTGTGCCGTGCAAAGGATGACCGTGTAGGTCGCCGGCAGGCCTTGCGGCTCCCGCAGGGCTTCGTAGCGGGCTTCGACCTGCTGCCAGACGCGGCGTCCGAGCAGGCCCGCGCGCCGTCCGGCGCCGACCTGGTTGGCACCGAGTGATTTCAGGGCGCGCAGCAGGGCCTTGAGGTCGGGGTGGAAGCGCCGGATGGTGCGGGTTTCCAGCCGGATGGCCTGCAGTCCCGCCGCTGCACAGGCAGCGGCCAGCGATTGCTGCGGGGAGAATTCGAGGACATGGCGGTTTCCATCCAGGACAGCGAAGGCGTGCGCCAGTTCGGCCAGCGTGCCGGTGCCGAGGCTGCTGACGGCAAGGCGGCCGTCCGGCGCCAGCACGCGGGCCGCTTCGGCGATGGCGCGCTGCGTGTCGCACCACTGAATGGCGAGGCTCGACCAGTAGAGGTCGAAGGCGGCGGCGCGCAAGGGCAGGGCTTCGATGTCGGCGCCGACGCGCTCTCCTTCAATGCCGGCGAGCATGGCCGGCGCGAAGTCGGCCGCGACGAGCCGCGCCTGCGGCCAGCGGCGCCCCAGCAGGCCGAGGGCATGGCCGGTGCCGCAGCCGGCGTCGAGAACTGTTGACACAGAAAAAGTCGGTTCTGGCAGGACGGCGAGCAGCAGTTCGCAGACCTGCCGTTGCAGTGCTGCCACCGAGTCGTAGGTGCTGGCGGCGCGCTCGAAGGACTGGCGGATGGCGCGTTTATTCATGGGCGAAGCGTATCAGCAGATCGGCGCAGCGCGGCGGATCGGCCAAGTGGGGCGCGTGTGCCGTGCCGGGAAATACTTCCAGCCGTGCATCCGGCAGGTGCTGCGCCAGCCACTCGGCGGCGGCGAGCGGCATCAGGGCATCCTGCGCGCCGTGCAGCAGCAGCACCGGCTGGCGGAGTTGGCTGCACTGCGCGCGCAGGTCGCTGTCGCGCAGCGTGGCGAGGCCGTCGGCGAGCGTCTCGCGCGAAGGCTTGGGATCGAGCATGGCGCCGAGTTCGCGGGTCAGGCGGCGCGTCTGGGCATCGCCCTGGTTGAGCAGGGCGACGAAGCGGCGCAGCGCGGTTGCGGGTGAATCTGCGACCGCGGCGGCGAAAGCCGCCAGCACGGCGGGCGGCTGGGCTTGCGGCCAGTCGGACGCCTGCACGAAGCGGGGCGTGGCGCCGATGAGGACGAGATGGCTGAAACGCGGCGGCTGCGCCAGTGCCATCTGCAGGACGCGCAATGCGCCGAGCGACCAGCCGCAGGCGATGCAGCCGTCGGGCGCGTCGGCGCTGCGGTGATGGATGTGGAAATGGGGCGCAAGCTGTTGTTCCAGCGGCTGCCAGACCCGGGCGTCGAAGCCCCAGCCGGGGATCAGCAGCAAGTCCTTCATGCCGCAATCGAGGCGAGTGCGGCAATCAGCTGGTCGACTTCGGCATCCCTATGGGCGGCGGAGAGCGAAATGCGCAGCCGCGCCTGGCCTTCGGGCACGGTCGGCGGGCGGATCGCCGGCACCCAGATGCCGCGTTCCTTGAGGGCATCGGCAAGGGCCAGGGCGGCGTGGTTGGCGCCGACCAGCAGGGGCTGGATCGCAGTCGTGGACGGTAGCAGGCGCCAGCCGCCGGCGGTGCATAGCGGCGCGAGGCCGGCCTGCAGGCGGGCGATCAGGCCTTGCAGGTGGGTGCGGCGCGCGCCGCCGACGTCGTCGGCCTCGATCAGCCGCAGGCTTTCCAGCAGGGCGGCGGCTTGCAGGGGCGGTGCGGCGGTGGTGAACAGGGCGGTGCGCGCCTTCTGTGTCAGCCACTCGATGAGCGTGTCGTCGCCGGCGACGAAGGCGCCGGCCACGCCGGCTGCCTTGCCGAGCGTGCCCATCAGCAGGATGCGGCCGCCCGGCCTGAGGCCGT
>CAYYHO010000020.1:7977-12297 GCA_964471725.1 uncultured Methyloversatilis sp.
AGTGGGCGAGGGTACCGCGGCCCTGCGGGCCGAGCACGCCGAAGCCATGGGCGTCATCGACCACCAACCAGGCATCGTAGCGTTCGGCGAGCGCCAGCAGTTCGGGCAGCGGCGCGATGTCGCCATCCATGCTGAAAACGGCATCGGTGAGGATGAGCCGCTGCTTGGCGCGGTTGGCGGCCAGCTGGCCCTCCAGCACGGCGACATCGAGGTGCGGATAGCGGTGGTTGAAGGCCGGCGAAAGGCGTACCGCGTCAATCAGCGAGGCGTGGTTGAGCTTGTCGGCGAAGATGACGTCGCCGCGTCCGGCGAGCGCCGGCACCAGCCCGAGGTTGGCCATGTAGCCGGTAGCGAAGCACAGCGCCCGCTGCGCGCCGGTGAAGGCGGCGAGCTTTTCTTCCAGTTCCCCATGCACGCGCATGTGGCCGCCGAGGAAATGCGAGGCGCCGGCGCCGACGCCCCAGCGGTGCGCGCCCGCGCTGGCCGCTTCGATCAGGCGCGTATCGGCGGCGAGACCGAGGTAGTCGTTGCTGGCGAAGGACAGCAGCGGCTGGCCGTCGAGCATCATGTGCGGCCCGCAGCAGGAGTCGGCGCTGGCGGGACGGCGCAGCAGGCCGGCCGCGGCCAGGGCAGCCATTTCGGATTTGATGTTTTCCGGGTTCATGGGATAAGAGCGGCGGCCAGCGCCTCATGGGTGGCACGGCACAGGTGGGCGATTTCGGCTGCGTCGAGGATGTAGGGCGGCATCAGGTAAACGGTATTCCCGATCGGGCGCAGCAGCAGCTCGCGCGCCAGCGCCTGCTGGTAATAGCGACGGCCGAAGCCCGCGTCGGCGACCACATCGAAGGCGAAGATCATGCCGCGCCGGCGGTAATGGCGCACCTGCGGATGCTCGCGCAAAGGCGCCAGCAGCGCGTCGATCTGCGCGGAACGGACAGTATTGGCGGCGAGCACCTCGTCCGCCGCGAAAATGTCCAGGCTCGCCAGCGCCGCGCGGCAGGCGAGCGCGTTGCCGGTGTAGGAATGCGAGTGGAGGAAGCCGCGCGCCGTGGCGTCGTCGTAGAAGGCCGCGTAGATGGGATCGCGCGTCAGCACGGCGGAGAGCGGCAGGTAGCCGGCCGAGATGCCCTTCGACAGGCAGAGGAAGTCGGGCGTGATGCCCGCCTGCTCGTGGGCGAAGAAGCTGCCGGTGCGGCCGAAGCCGACGGCGATCTCGTCGCAGATCAGATGCACCCCATGCTGGTCGCAGAGGGCGCGCGCACGGCGCAGGTATTCCGGGTCGTGCATGGCCATGCCGGCGGCGCATTGCACCAGCGGCTCGACGATCAGGGCGGCGATGCGCTCGTGATGCGCGGCCAGGTGCGCTTCCAGCGCGGCGGCGGCTCGCCGGGCGGCTTCAGTCGGGGTGGCCGCAGTGCGCGCATCGGGCGAGGGCAGCACCGTGGCGCCGCGCAGCAGCGGCGCGTAGGCGGCGCGGAACAGCGGAATGTCGGTGACCGCCAGCGCGCCGACGGTTTCGCCGTGGTAGCCGCCGGCCAGGCAGAGGAAGTCGCGCTTCTCCGGCCGGCCGCTGTTCTGCCAGTAGTGGAAAGACATCTTCAGCGCGATCTCGGTGGCCGAGGCGCCGTCGGAGGCATAGAAGCAGTGGCCGAGCTTGCCGCCGGTCAGCGCGGCGAGCCGTTCGGCCAGTTGCACGGCCGGTTCGTGGGTGAAGCCGGCGAGCATGACGTGCTCGAGCCGCTCCAGCTGGTCGCGCAGGGCGGCGTTGATGCGCGGGTTGCAGTGGCCGAACAGGTTGACCCACCAGGAACTGACGCCGTCCAGCCAGCGCCGGCCGTCCTCGCCATACAGCCAGGCGCCGGCGCCGCGCGCGACGGCGAGCAGCGGAAATTCTCCGCTCGCGTGGTGCTTCATCTGCGTGCAGGGATGCCAGACGGCGGCGCTGCTGCGGGCGAGGAGGGCCTCCTGCATGCTCAAGCTAGCGGTCATTCACCGAGCAGCCTGGCCAGACCAGCGCGAACGACCTCGGCATCGGCAGACGAAAGCTTGCCGAGTTCGCCACGCACCAGGCGATGGTCGAGGGTGAAGAGTTTGAAGCGTACCATCGAGGGGGTGGGCAAACCAGCCGCAGTCAGGTCGGTGAGCGGGCAATCGAGCGGCCAGGGTGCGTTCGATTGTGAGGTGATCATGGCCATGACGGAATGAGCGGCCGTGGTGTTGAAAGCAGCGGCATCCGAGAGCACCAGTGCGGGGCGATGCTTGGTGGCGTTGCGGTCGGTGAAGGGGAAGGGGATGCGTACGACCGCAAAGCGCTCAAAGCTCACGGTAGGCTTCCTCGTCGGCGCTGCCCGACCATTCGGAGAGCGTGCCTTCAAGGGCGCGCAGATAATCGATGTCCAGCGGCTGCACGCGGCGCACCGTCGCCGTGCCGTCAGCACCGACTTCCCAGGCGATCAGGTCGCCTGCTGTCACGTGTAGCGCGGCGCGCACATCCTGCGGAATGGTGGTTTGGCCCTTGGCCGTGATTTTTGCGACGGCTAACATTACTTCCTCCTGTAAGGATTGCATTACATCCTTACTATACTGCTAGCCATCCTGGCTCGCAAGGAGGCGACTCGTAATGATGTCCGCCAGCGTCTCGATCCAGTCGGGACGCTCATTGAGGCAGGGGATGTAATGGAAGGTCTTGCCGCCGGCGCCGAGGAAGGCGGCCTTGCATTCGAGGGCGATCTCCTCCAGCGTTTCGAGGCAGTCGGCGGCGAAGCCGGGGCAGAGGATGTCGATGCGCTCGACGCCCTGGCGGGCGAGCTTTTCCAGCGTCGGCTGGGTGTAGGGCTGCAGCCACTTGGCTGGCCCGAAGCGCGACTGGAAGGTGATCAGGAGTTGCCCCTCCGGCAGGCCGAGCCGCTCGGCGAGCAGGGCGCCGCTGCGCTGGCATTCATGGAAATAGGGGTCGCCCAGCTCGGTGGAGCGTTGCGGCAGGCCATGGAAGCTCAACACGACGCGGGTATTGTCCGTGGGCCGGCCGTGGGCCTGCCAGTGCTCGCGCACGCTGGCGGCCAGCGCATCGAGGTAGCCGGGGTGGGCGTGGTAGTCGCGCACGAAGGCGATCTCGGGCAGGTTGCGGGCGCGTTGCATCCAGCCGGCGACGACATCCATGACGCTGGCGGTGGTCGAGGCGGCGAACTGCGGGTAGAGCGGCAGGACGAGGATGCGCGTTGCGCCGGCGGCCTTGAGCGCATCGAGCCTGGCTTCGATCGAGGGCTGGCCGTAGCGCATCGCCCAGTCGACCAGCAGCCTTGCGGGGTCGAAACCGCGCTGGCCGAGCAGGCCGCGCAGCAGTTTCGCCTGGCGCTCGGTATGCACCTTGAGCGGCGAGCCTTCCGGCGTCCAGATCGACGCATACTTTTCGGCGGATTTCTTCGGCCGCGTGTTGAGGATGACGCCGTTGAGGATGAACCACCAGGCAAGGCGCGGAATCTCGACAACGCGCGGATCCCAGAGGAATTCGCCGAGATAGCGGCGCAAGGCGGGCGCGGTCGGCGCCTCCGGCGTGCCGAGATTGACCAGCAGGATGGCGGTGCGCTCTGCCTGGCCGGCATCGCGCGCGGGTTCGGGGCGGTAGCGGGACATGCGGTTCAGCCCGGGCTGAGCGCGGAAGACAGCAATCGCGCGCTGATGTCGACGATGGGAATGACGCGCTCGTAGGCCATGCGCGTCGGCCCGATGACGCCGATGGTGCCGACTACCTGGCCATCGACTTCATAAGGGGCGGCGACCACGCTGCATTCGTCCAGCGGCGCGATGCCCGATTCGCCGCCGATGAAGACATGCACGCCCTCGGCATGGTTGGAGAGGTCGAGCAGCTGCATCAGGCCGGTGCGCTGCTCGAAGAGGTCGAACAGCTGGCGCAGGCGTTCCATGTTGGTGGACAGGTCCTCGACGTTGAGCAGGTTCTTTTCGCCGGAGATGACGTACTGCGAGGCGGTTTCGGCGGTGACGGCGGCGCCGGCATCGACGGCGGCGCTCATCAGCTCGGTCATGTCGCTGCGCAACTGCTGCAGTTCTTCCTTCAGGCGCGCGCGGATCTGCATGAAATCGAGGCCGGCGAAGTTCTGCGTCAGGTAGTTGGCGGCCGTCACCAGTTCCGTCGGCGTATAGGGGCGCTGGGTGAGCAGGATGCGGTTCTGCACCTCGCCGCTGGCGGTGACGATGATCAGCAGGATGCGCGTCTCGCTGAGGCTGAGGAATTCGATCTGGCGGATGCGCGGCGCCTGCCGCCGCGGCGCGATCACCACACCGGCGAAATGCGTCAACTGG
>CAYYHO010000021.1:0-12214 GCA_964471725.1 uncultured Methyloversatilis sp.
GTCGTGGAAGTCGACGCTGTAGAGGATGATCCGCGCCGAGTGCAGGCCGCCGAGCCGCTGCTTCATGCCTGCGTTGATAAGCCGGTAATACGGCACCGTGGATTCCCAGCTCATGCCGCCGAGCAGGCCGATGGTTTTCATGATTGCAGTTGGGCGAGGCCGATGACCTCTTGTCGGGGGACGCTTTTCGGTACTGCCAGCCAGCGGATCGCCATGGGAGTGCCTGTTCAGATTTCGATTTCTGCGTGCATGAAAGTGATGGCCTGTCCGGCGAGAACGACCCGGTCGGACTTCACCGTACAAACGAGATTGCCGCCACGACGGGAAAGCTGCCGGGCAGTCAGGACCTGCTTGCCCAGTTTCCCGGACCAGTGTGGCGCCAACTGGCAGTGTGCGGAGCCGGTGACGGGGTCTTCGGGGATGCCGAGCTTGGGGGCGAAGAAACGGCTGACAAAATCGACCTCCATTCCCGGCGCCGTGACGATGACGCCGCGCAAATCCAGTTGGCCCAGGAGGGCAAGGTCGGGCTTGAGGGCGCGCACGCACGCCTCGCTATCGAATACGGCCAGGTAATCTTCGGCAGCCAGTACCTCGACCGGACGCTGCCCGAGCCCGTTGAGCAAGTTGGCGGATGGTTCGCAGGGCGTTGGCAGCGATGCCGGGAAGTCCATTGCCAGGACGTTTTCCTGCCTGATCACGAACAGGTTGCCGCTGCGGGTTGCGAAGCGGATCACCGGCCGATCATGGCCAAGGACGGTGAAGAGGATGTGGGCTGCCGCCAGGGTGGCGTGTCCGCAGAGATCGACCTCCTGCAGCGGCGTGAACCAGCGCAATTGATAACCGTCTGCAGAGGGAACGAAGAATGCCGTTTCGGGCAGGTTGTTTTCCTCCGCGATGGCCTGCAGCAGCGTGTCATCCAGCCATTCGGACAGCGGACAGACGGCAGCCGGATTGCCTTCGAAGACCCGCGTTGCAAACGCATCGACCTGATATTGCCTGATTTTCATGGCTGTGACGTGATGGTGTTGTGAGGATTCGGCAGCCTCAGGCGATCAGGGTCAGCACCAGGGGCACGCTGAAGGAGGATAGCAGCGTGGTCAGCACCAGACCCGCCGCGACGGGTCCCTGCAGGGTGGAGAACTGCTGGGCCATCATGTACACATTGATGCCCATCGCCAGTGAGGCCAGCATGGTGACCACCTGCGTTTCCAGCGCAGGCAGGCCGAGCGCCCGCGCCAGCAGCCAGACGACCAGCGGCTGGATGACGAGCTTGATGGCGCTGATGGTCAGGCTTTGCGCGATGCCCGAGCGGATGCGGTAGGCTGCGAGGCTCATGCCGAGCGCGATGAGGGAAAGCGGTATGGCGGTTTGACCAAGCATTTCCAGCGGCGCGTCGATGAAAGCGGGCAGGGCGATGCCGGTGAAGCCCCAGGCCGTGCCGCCGATGATCGAGGCGACGATGGGATTGGTCAGCACGCCGCGCAGCGTCTTGCCGAAGCCGCGGATCGAAAATGCGCCGTGGCGTGCCCACTCGACCGATACGGTGACCAGTGTCCACAGGATCAGGGCGTTGAAGACGATGACCAGCGAGACCAGCGCCAGCGACTCGTCGCCCAAAGTCGTCCGGGCGATGGGCAGGCCCAGCAGGACATTGTTGGAGAAGACCCCGCCGAGCGCGAATACCGACTGGGCGACGCCGTCGAGGCGAAACTGGCTGGCGGTGACGATCCGGCCTATGCCGAAAACGATCAGGCAGCCGCCAAAAAAAGCCAGCAGCAGGCGCGGATCGAGCGGCGGCATGGCGGCGAACCCGCTCATCATGCGGAACAGCATGGCCGGGATGGCGATCATGTAGGCGAAACGCGACAGCGCTTCGGCCGCCGATGCCGGCCAGCTGCCCGATCGTGCCAGGCCATAGCCGGCCAGGACCAGCAGGAAGAGCGGGCTGGCGAGCGTAAAGTGGTGCAGGAAGTTGGAAAGAAAGCCGGACACGGTGAGATGATCTGGGTAAATCGGGCGGAGAGGAATTTGCCGGCAAGCTTATTTGCGTAGGCGGTTGCGCAAGCGCGCAAAGTTATCATCTGCCCCGGCAAGCAGTCTACCCGACCGATCTCTGCGAGGAAGTACCATGACGACAAACAATGCCGCCGCTGCCGATGCGGCGCCCGCTCCCGGCCCGCTCGCCGGCTTGCGCATCCTCGACCTGACGCGCCTGCTGCCCGGGCCGGTGTGCACCCTGCACCTGGCCGACCTGGGCGCCGAGGTGATCAAGATCGAAGATGGCGCTATGGGGGATTATGCGCGCAGCATGAGCCTCGGCGCCGCTCCGGGCGAGGACAGCTTTTTCTTCCGCATCGTCAATCGCAACAAGCGCGGCCTGCGTCTCGACCTCAAGCAGGCGGCCGGCGTGGCGGTCTTCCTGCGCCTCGCCCGCGCCGCCGACGTGATCGTCGAGAGCTTCCGGCCCGGCGTGGTCGACCGGCTCGGGATCGGCTATGCGGCAGTCAGGGCGGTCAACCCGCGCATCGTCTATTGCGCCATCACCGGTTATGGGCAGGATGGCCCGTGGCGCGACCGCGCCGGCCATGACATCAATTACATCGCCACGGCCGGGGTGCTCGACCAGATCGGCCAGGCGGATGGCGCACCGGCTATTCCCAACCTGCAGATCGGCGACCTGCTCGGCGGCGCGCTGACGGCGGTCATGGGCATCCTCGCCGGGGTGATCGGCGCCCGCGCCACGGGCACCGGCCGCTATGTCGATGTCTCGATGACGGATGCGAGCTTCGCCCACGCCTACACGCCTCTGCTCTCGGTGCTGGGGCGCGGGCGCACCCTGCCGCGCGGCGCCGACGACCTGACCGGCGGCCTGCCCGGTTACGGCCTGTATCGCACCGGGGACGGCCGCTACCTGGCCGTGGGCGCGCTGGAGCCGAAGTTCTGGGCACTGTTCTGCACCGCCATCGAGCGGCCGGATCTGCAGCCGTTCGGCCTCGATCGCGGCCCGCAGGGGGCGCGCGCGCGCAGCGAGCTGGAAGCGCTGTTTGCCAGCCGGCCGCTCAGCCACTGGTCGGTGCTCTTCGAGCATGTGGATTGCGGCGTGACGCCCGTGCTCCATTTCGAGGAAGCGCTGCAGCACCCCCAGTTGCAGGCGCGCGGCATGTTGCCGGAAATCGACGGCCTGCGCCAGTTTGCCCCGCCGCTGAAGATCTCCGGGCGGGATTTCGCCGTGCGCAATCCCGCCCCGAAAGTCGGCGCTGACGGGACGGCAATCCTGCTGGAGGCAGGCTATCCGGCAGCCGAGATCGATCAACTGCGCGCAGACGGCGTAATATAAACCTTGCCTTGCCGGGCGCGCATCGGCACATCACTGACGCAACGACACCAGGTGCAAACCGCTTTCACGCTGCTTCCCGATTTCGCCCTGATCCTGCTCGGCTACGGCTTGCGGCGGTGGATGGCGCTGGGCGACCACTTCTGGTCGGGACTCGAAAAGCTCGTCTATTTCGTGCTGTTTCCGGCGCTGCTGTTCAACGCCATCATCAAGACGCCGTTGTCCTTCGAAGCCATCCCCCTGATGGCAGTCGGCGCGACGGCAATGGCGGGGGCGATGCTGCTGGCCTTGCTGGCGCGGCCGCTGTTTCCGATCACGCCGATCTCCTTCGCCTCGCAGTTCCAGTGCGCCTTCCGCTTCAATTCCTACATCGGCTTTGCGGTTGCCGCCAAGTTGCACGGGGCGGCAGGCATCGCCACGATGGGCTTGCTGGCCGGCGGCATGGTGCCGCTCGCCAATCTGGCGGCGGTCTGGATGCTGGCCCGGCATGGCGAGGCATCGGTCTGGCGCGAACTGGCGAAAAATCCGCTGCTACTGTCAACGCTGGCGGGCCTGGCATGGAATCTGGCCGGACTCCCGCTGCCCGTAGCGGCCGGCCATTTCCTTGGCCGCCTGGCCGAGGCGGCGATTGCCCTTGGCCTGCTGGCGGTCGGCGCGGCGCTCAGGCTGCGCGGCACCCTGGGGACGACGGGGCGCGGCGCGGCGGCCTGGTTCCTGGCGGTGAAGCTGCTGGCGATGCCGCTGATCGTGCTTGCCGTGGCGCCACTGATCGGCCTCGAGGGCCTGCATTTCGATGTTGCGCTGGTGTTTGCCGCACTGCCAACCGCCTCGTCCGCCTACATCCTGGCCCAGCGCATGGGGGGCGACGGCATCCGGGTGGCCTGGCTGATTTCGGCCGGCACCCTGCTGAGCATGCTGACCCTACCCCTTTGGCTTGCGTTTCTGGGTTGAAGCGGGTTTTTTCGGGGCGGGGTTTGCGGCGCCAGCCGTAGCGGACGGAGTGTCCGGCGCCGGCGACGCCACGCCGCCGGCGTGGTTGCCGAGGTTCCAGGGCATCGACCAGGTGGCCGGGTTGAGGAAGGGGTTGGCTGGATTTTCCTCGCCGCCCTGCGCCGCCTGGCTCATCTGCTGCAGGGCGAGCAGGGTGCTGCGTTGCATTTCGAGGCCCTGGATCGTCATTTGCAGCAAACCCAGGTTCGACTTGAGCCAGCCTTCGACCGCCTTGAGGTCGGCGATGCGTTTGCCCAGTTCGTCGGTGTCGAGTGTCGGGGTCACGATGCCGGGTAGTGTAAAGCCCATGTTGCCCCACATGTTCTTGAGCAGTTCCATTGGATCGTGCCGGGTTTCGTCGGTCATGGCTGGGCCTCGACAGGAATCTGTAATTCCGCTTATGATAGCCTTATTCGAAAAGGGGGAAGGCAAGTGCGAATTCTGGTGATCGAGGACCATACGCTGGTGCGCGAAGGCTTGCTGCTGGCGTTGAAGGGTCTGGATGAAGAGGGTGCGCCTGCCGAGGTCGTCGGCGCACGGGATGCCGACGCGGCGACGCGGCTGCTGACGGCCGGCGACGATTTCGATTTGATCCTGCTCGACCTGATGCTGCCGGGCACCGGCGGCATGGCCTATCTGGGCGTGATTCGCAAGCGCCACCCGCATATTCCGGTAGTGATCCTGTCGGCACTCGATGACAGCGACACCGTCCTGAAAGTGATGCGTCAGGGCGCCGCCGGCTTCGTCTCCAAGGCCAGCCCAACCGATACTTTGCTGGAAGCGCTGCGTGAAGTGCTGGCGGGCGAAACCTGGCTGCCGCCGGAATTCCGCGAGTTGACCGGCAAGCGCCGCCGTGCCAAGACCGTGGCCGAGCGCTTCGGGCTGACCAAGAGTCAGGCGCGCGTGCTCGAATTGCTCGCCGAAGGCAAGACCAACCGGGAAATCGGCGCCCTGCTGGATGTCACCGAGGGCACGGTGAAAATCCACGTTTCCGCGATCTTCAAGGCCCTCAACGTCAGCAATCGCTCCCAGGCCTTGCTGGTGGCGCAAGGCAAGAAGTAGGCTGCTGCTTCAGGCTGCCACGGCCAGGGCCCGGTGCCTGGGCTCCGCCGGCGCTTGCGCCGCACGGCTGAGGATGCCCGGCAAGGGTTCGTCATCCTCGAGCGGCAATTGCAGCAAATCGATCACCTGATGGGCAACCGCCCGGCTGGCATTGGCCAGCGGGGTGGGCAGCGCCGACGGCAGGGTCTTTTGCAGGAGAAACTTGCTGGCCGACAGGCTGAAGACCGGTTCGAGGATGCGATCGCGATAGGGGGCCAGCAGTTCGGCCACGGTTCTTTCCGCCGCCTCACGCTGCCAGGCGTTGGTGGGCCACTGCATGGGAATCGCGTAGGCGCGCGGGAACATCTCGAGATCGCGGATGACGGTGCGGATGTCCTCGTGCGAGTCGCGGAAGGGCAGCAGCACCAGGTCGGCCAGCCCGTACAGGCGACGGTCCATTTCGGTGCGGTTGCCGCCGCCGTCGATGACGCCGAGCCAGGCCTTGAGCCCGCGCACCTTGTCGACCACCTTGGAGAGCGCTTCGCGCGAGCGGGCATCGGCGATCAGGTAGCGCCGCTCGCTGGGATCCAGTGGTTCACGATGCGTGTCGGTCAGCACGCAAACCGAGCGCTGCCCGAGCAGGCCCATGCCCTGACAGAGCATGTGCGACAGGGTGGTTTTGCCCGTGCCGCCCTTGTTGCCGATGACGCAGATGATGTCCGCCATATTGCCTCCTGCGCACGCCAGACTGTGCGCGTTTCAGCGTGCATTATTGGCGATACCGCACCGGGCGGATGGCTGGAAATGCAGTGGAATCGCCGGCTTTATCGGGCCGGATGGGGTGGTGGCGTGTAGGGGCGTGGCGTGTAGAGGTAAAGGCAGGTGGCGCGACGGTCATCCACCTCGATCACCCGGTCTGGCGCAACATCGGGCACGGCGAAACTGTTGCTGACCAGCAGGGCGCCCGGGGCCATCTCGGCCAGGGCTTTGCGCCACAGGCGCGGCATGGGCGCCGGGGACAGAAAGGCATAGACCAGGTCGTAGGCCTGCAGCGGCTCCGGCCAGAAATCGCCGCGTCGCACCGTCAGGTTGTCCACTCCCCGGCTGCGCAGGCGTGCCAGGAGCCAGGGCAGGGGCGCGTGTTCGATGCCGACGAAGCTGCAGTCCGGTCGGGCTGCGGCCAAATGCCGCAGCAGGCGTCCATCGCCGCAGCCGAGATCGATGACCCGCGCTGCGGTGACGGGCAGGAGGGCCGCCAGCGCAGCTGCCGTGCGGCGGTTGCTCAGATAGAGGGGAACCTGGCTGCGGTCGGTGCGCCAGAACACCAGCAGGCTCAATAGGAAAGCGCCGAGAAACCAGCCGGGCGGGATGGCGAAACCGTGCACGACGACCGCCAGCGGGGCGAAGGCCAGGTGGATCGGCAGCCACCAGCGGGGAGCCCGCTGCCAGAGCGCGATCAGGGCTGACGACAGTCCCTGCAGCAGTGCCAGCGCGAGCGGAAATTGCCAGAGTTCGAGCCGTGCCGTGTGCGCCAGCAGGATGGCCAGCGCCAGTGCCACCGCCACACCCCCTGCCTGCGCATGGATAGCGGCGCGCAGTGGAGAAGCAGTCTCAGGCGGCGAGGCGGGCACGCAGGCTTTCCCTCTGCTGCTGCGCGCGGACCATGCTGGCTGCCTTGACGGGTCCGAAGCCGCGCACCGTTTCCGGCCAGCACGCCAATTCCTGGGCGATGGCCAGCCGCTCGGCATCCAGGCGGGCCATGATGAGTTGCAGGTCGGCCGCGTAGTCGTCGATCAACTGCCGCTCCAGGCGGCGTTCCGCGCTGCGTCCGAAGATGTCCCAGCGGCTGCCGCGCCAGCGCCGCGCGCGTGCCAGCCATTTGAAGGCGGTCATCATCCACGGCCCGTAGCGGCGCTTGGGGCTGCGCCCGGTGTGCGGGTCCGCCCTGCCCAGGAGGGGCGGGGCGAGGTGGAAGACCAGCCGGTAATCGCCTTCGAAGCGGGCCGCGATCCGGGCTTCGAAGCCGCTTTCGGCATACAGGCGCGCCACCTCGTATTCGTCCTTGATGGCGAGCAGCGCATAGCAGTTGCGGGCGACGGATTCGGCCAGTGCCGTCCCGCCAGCGCCGAGTTTTTCCGCGGCCATGATGAGCGGGTCGAGCAGGGCGCGGTAGCGTGCCGCGAGCGCTGCATCCTGGTACGCCGTCAGGCGCTCGGCGCGGTCGGCGACCAGTTGCGCCGGCGTCTGCGGCGGCAGTGCCGCTGCGTCTGCCGGGAGCGGCGGCACGCTGGCCGGATCGTGCGCCAGTTGGCGGCCCCAGCGGAAAGCGCGCAGGTTCATGTCGACAGCAGTGCCGTTGAGCTCGATGGCGCGGGTCAGGGCTGCCGCGCTGACGGGCACCAGTCCGCGTTGAAAAGCGAAGCCGAGCAGCAGCAGGTTGGCATAGACCGTGTTGCCCAGCAGATGCCGGGCCTGGGCCGTGGCATCGAGGTAATCCAGGTGATCGGCGGCACCGACAGCCTCGGCGAGCGTCGCGCGGATGCGCGCCTGGGGAAACTGCCAGTCGGGATCGCGGGTGAAATCCGCCGTCGGCGTGTCGGCGCTGTTGATGACGGCCCGCGTGCGGCCCGCGTACATTTTCTGCACGGCTTCCGGACTCGTGCTGACGATCGCGTCGCCGCCGATCACGGCGTCGGCACTGCCCGTGGAGATGCGCACTGCATGAATGGCGTGCGGATCGTCGCAAATGCGGATGTGTGAATAGACGGCGCCGCCCTTTTGCGCCAGTCCCGCCACGTCGAGGACACTGACGCCCTTGCCGTCGAGATGCGCCGCCATGCCGAGCAGCGCGCCCAGGGTGACTACGCCGGTGCCACCGATCCCGGTGACGAGGATGTTGTAGGGCGTTGCCGTACCAGTAAAAATCGGCGCTGGCGGGACGGCGCCCGCCGGCGGTTCCGCTTGCGCGGCGCCGCTGCGCAGGCGACCGCCTTCGACCGTGACGAAGCTCGGGCAGTAGCCATTGAGGCAGGAAAAGTCCTTGTTGCAGGCGGACTGGTCGATGGCGCGCTTGCGGCCGAGCGGCGTCGCCACCGGCACGATGGCGAGGCAGTTCGATTGCTCCCCGCAGTCGCCGCAACCCTCGCAGACGTCGGTATTGATGAAGACGCGGCGCGCGGGATCGGGCAGCCTGCCGCGCTTGCGCCGCCGCCGCTTTTCGGCTGCGCAGGTCTGGTCGTAGATGATCGCCGAGACGCCCGGGCAGGCGCGGCATTCGTGTTGCACCGCGTCCAGCTCGCTGCGCGGCCGCACCGGGATGCCGTGCGGCAGGTCGGCCTTGCGCCAGGCTTGCGGTTCCGCCTCGTCGATGACGACGACGATCTGCTGCACGCCTTCGGCGCGGATCTGCCGCACGATCTGCGGCACCGTCAGGGCGCCATCCACCGGCTGGCCGCCGGTCATCGCCACGGCATTGTTGTAGAGGATCTTGTAGGTGATATTCACCCCGGCCGCCAGGGCGGCGCGGATCGCCAGGGAACCGGAATGGAAATAGGTGCCGTCGCCAAGATTGACGAAGACGTGCGGCGTGCCCGTGAAGGGCGCCTGGCCGACCCAGGCGGCGCCCTCGCCGCCCATGTGGGAAAAGGTCGCGGTGTTGCGATCCATCCAGGTGACCATGAAATGGCAGCCGATGCCGGCCAGCGCGCGCGAGCCTTCAGGCACCCGCGTCGAGGTGTTGTGCGGACAGCCGGGACAGAACCAGGGCAGCCGGCTGGCTGGCGGGGCTGTCGGACCCCCCTTCTCCTTGCTGTCGAGCAGGGAGAGACGCGCCTGGACTTGCGGTGTGCGGTGGAAAGGCGCAATGCGGGCGGCGATGACGCGGGCGACGAGAGCCGGCGTGAGTTCCCCGGCGGCGGGCAGCAGCCAGTCGCCGGGCGCAGGTGCCCCCGCTTCTTTATTGACGTCGAATTTGCCGATGATGCGCGGTTGCCGGGCGGCATGCCAGCCATACAGGGCTTCCTTGAGCTCGTTTTCGATCAGCGAACGCTTTTCCTCGACCACGAGAATTTCCTCGAGACCCGCGGCGAAACGGCGCACCGCCTCGGCGTCGAGCGGCCAGACCATGCCCAGCTTGTAGAGACGGATGCCGATGGCGGCGGCGCCGGCGGCGTCGATGCCCAGATCGTCGAGGGCCTGGCGCACGTCGAGATAGCTCTTGCCGGCGGCAACGATGCCGAGGCGCGGCGTCGCGCTGTCGATGACCACGCGATTGAGGGCATTGGCGCGACAGTAGGCCAGCGCGGCGGCGAGCTTGTGGTTGTGCAGGCGCGCTTCCTGGGCCAGGCGGTCGTCCGGCCAGCGGATGTTGAGCCCGTCGGCGGGCAGTGTGTGATCTTTGGGCGTGACGATCTGCAGCCGTTGCGGCGCCAAATCGACCGCGACGGAAGATTCGACCGTGTCGGCCAGCGCCTTGAAGCCCACCCAGCAGCCGGCGTAGCGGCTCATGGCCCAGGCGTGCAGGCCGAGGTCGAGGTACTCCTGCACCCCGGCAGGAGCGAGCACCGGCATCATCGCCGCAGCAAAGGCCTGCTCGGACTGGTGCGCGACGGTGGATGAGCGTGCCGCGTGGTCGTCCCCTGCCACCGCGATGACGCCGCCGAACGGGGCCGTGCCGGCGGAATTGGCGTGCCGGAAGACGTCGCCGCAGCGGTCTACGCCCGGCCCCTTGCCGTACCAGAGGCCGAAGACCCCGTCGTAGCGAGCGCCGGCAGACAGGCCGACTTGCTGAGTGCCCCAGATTGCCGTGGCGGCGAGATCCTCATTGACGCCGGGGCGGAAGACGACATGGTGGTTCGCCAGATGCCGGCCGGCCTGCCACAGGGCGAGGTCGTAGCCTCCGAGAGGCGAACCGCGGTAGCCGGAGATATAGCCGGCCGTGTTCAGGCCCGCGGCCACGTCGCGCCGGCGCTGCAGCATCGGCAGCAGCGTGAGCGCCTGTACTCCCGTCAGGTAGATGCGGCCTGACTCGGCGGTGTATTTGTCTTCGAGAGTGACCGAAAGCATGCGACGCTCCAACCCCCGTATTCCTGTGCTGAACGACTGCCGCCGGTCCCTAGTCAGGCAGTATCTTGCCCGGGTTCATCAGATTCAGCGGATCGAGCGCCTGCTTGACGGCGCGCATCGCCGCCAGCGCGCCTGCGCCATGCTCGAGTTCCATGTACTTGCGCTTGCCCAGGCCGATGCCGTGCTCGCCGGTGCAGGTGCCATCCATGGCGATGGCGCGCTCGGCCAGGCGGCGCGCGAAGTCGCGCGCCTTGTCGACTGCGGCGGCGTCTTCCGGGGCGACCAGCAGCAGCATATGAAAGTTGCCGTCGCCGACATGGCCGAGCAGCGGCGCGACGAGGCCGGTGCCGGCGAGGTCGTCGAGCGAGGCGGCGATGCATTCAGCCAGCCGCGAGATCGGCACGCAGACATCGGTGGTCAGCGAGCGGGCGCCGGGCTGCAGGCCCAGGCAGGCGTAGTAGGCGTCATGGCGCGCCTGCCACAGGCGCGAACGCTCCTCGGGCCGGTCGGCCCACTCGAAGTCCATGGCGTCATGTTCCGCAGCAATGTCCTGCACCATGCGCGTCTGCTCGGCGACACTGGCGGGGGAGCCGTGCAGTTCGAAGAACAGTGTCGGCGCTTCGCGCAGCGTGGTCTTGCTGTAGCGATTGATGGCCCGGATCGACAGGGTGTCGAGCAGTTCGATGCGGGCGACGGGGATGCCCATCTGGATGGCCTGGATCACCGTATCGACCGCGTCGGCGATGGTCGGAAACGCGCAGAGCGCGCAGGCGATGGCCTCGGGCAGGGGGTGCAGGCGCACCGTCAGTTCGGTGATGATGCCGAGCGTGCCTTCCGCACCGACGAACAGGCGCGTGAGGTCGTAGCCGGCAGCCGACTTCTTGGCGCGCGTGCCGGTCCTGATGATGCGGCCATCGGCCAGCACCACGGTCATGGCCAGGACGCTGTCCCGCATGGTGCCGTAGCGCACCGCATTGGTGCCCGATGCGCGCGTGGCGGCCATGCCGCCGAGGCTGGCATCCGCCCCCGGGTCGATCGGGAAGAACAGCCCGCTGCCGTGCAGGGCGGCATTCAGGGCCTTGCGCGTGACCCCGGCCTCGACGGTGGCATCGAGGTCTTCCGGGCGTACCGTCAATACCCGGTTCATGCCCGACAGGTCGATGCAGACGCCCCCCTTGACGGCATGCAAATGGCCTTCGAGGGAAGTGCCGGCGCCATAGGCAATCACGGGCACGCGGCGGGCATGGCAAAGCTTCACCGCGGCACTGACCTCCGCGGTCGTCAGGGCAAAAACCACCGCGTCGGGAGGGGCCGCGGGGAGCGAGGATTCGTCCTTGCCATGGTGTTCGCGTATGCCGGGGCTAAGGGTGAAACGGTCGCCGAAAAGTGCGGCAAGTTCGGCAGACAGTTCCGGTGCAAGCGAGGCGGGCGTATTCATGCGGCGCATTCTACGCCGGGCCGCAGCGGCATGATTCGGCTGGCTGAACCGCGCATTCCGCAGGCGAACAAGGGCATGTCAAACGCGTGTATAGTGCGAGCTCGACGACAACGCCTTGATCTGCAAGGTGTAATTGCCTGGATGACCGAGGCCGGGGCGAGCATGGGAGGTTCGTGCAGCTGGCAATCCAATCGTTTGACCTTGCCTCCGGCGAGGCTTTTCATTTCAATCCGGCATCAAGGCGGTTTCGACATGTCGCAGTTTCGACATTGACAATACCGCCGCACTTCGTACATAATTCCGGGTTGTTTCGCCGGAGGGGTTCCCGAGCGGTCAAAGGGATCAGA
>CAYYHO010000022.1:0-12039 GCA_964471725.1 uncultured Methyloversatilis sp.
GTGGGTGATGCGGATCGCCGAGTCGGTCTTGTTGATGTGCTGGCCGCCGGCGCCGAGTTTTAGCGGAAACGGTTAACGACCCGAGGTCGACATGGTGTCGCGCCTATAATGACACGCTATGCAAATCAGAAAAGCTGAAGTGCGGGACGCCGCAAGTATTGCCGAAATCATTCTTCCGGTCATTCGAGAGGGGGCAACCTATGCTCTCGACCGTGATATGAGCGAATCCGCCGCTCTGAGCTACTGGACTGGACCCGACAAGGAAACATTCGTCGCCGAAGAGGATGGTGTCATACTCGGCACCTACTACATCCGTGCAAACCAGTCAGGTGGCGGGAAACATATTTGCAACTGCGGCTATATGACCCGCGCGTCCGCCACGGGTCGCGGTGTTGCCCGACAAATGTGCGAGCACTCGTTGCAATATGCTGCATCGCGCGGCTATCGGGCGATGCAGTTCAATTTTGTGGTCAGCACCAATGAGCGCGCTGTACGGTTATGGCGAACATTGGGTTTCGATGTCATTGGCCGTATTCCAGAAGCGTTTCGGCATCCGGTGCATGGCTACGTTGATGCCTTGGTGATGCATCGACTTCTTTCGTGACTGTCTGCTTCTAGGCCGATTCCTGCCGTCCCGTCAGCGCCGACTTTTTTCAATCAGGCGGCGAACTGGATATTGACTTTCCTGCCCAAGGCAGCGGCGGCGCTGGCCAGCGTGGTCAGGGTCAAGCTGGGGTCCGCCTCGTCGAGCAGTCGATTGAGGGCAGCCCGGCTGGTATGCATCCGCTCGGCCAGTTCGGTTTTGGTGATCTGCTGCGCCTTCATTTCTGCGGCGATTAGTCAAGCGATGACGCGCTTCAAGGCAACTGCCGTCGCATCCTCAAGGATCGCCTCCTCCTGCAAGAAATCATCGAAGCGGCTGCCAACATTCTTCTTGCCCATGTTCATCTCCTTATCAACAGTTTCAACCTTTCACTTCGTGATAAACGTCAACTGAAGTTTCCATGCGGCGCCAGGTCAAACCCATTACGATTCCGCCTTTTGCTATGGATGCGTACGCTTAGCCATGTTTGAAATCAGCCAATTGCGTTGCTTTGTTGCCGTTGCCGAAGAGTTGCATTTCAATCGCGCGGCGCGGCGTCTCAACATGACCCAGCCTCCCTTGAGCCGGCAGATCAAGTTACTGGAGCACCATGTCGGCACACAACTGCTGGACCGGACCAGCCGCGCCGTCAGGCTCACAGCAGCCGGCCGCAGCTTTTTTCCCGTGGCTGCGCGGATTCTTCACATGGCTGATGAGGCCGCTACGACAGCACGGCGCGTGGCCAAGGGCGACGTTGGCTCTCTTTCAATCGGTTTCACCGCCGCTACTGGTTACAGCCTGCTGCCAGAGATTGTCCGCCTGGTTCGCACGCTGATTCCTGGCGTATCCCTGACCCTCAAGGAAATGGTCAGTAATGGTCAGCTCGAAGCACTGGCTGCCGGTCAGCTCGATTTCGCCTTGTTGCGCCCGCATGCCGAACATGGGGAACTGGAAACGATCGAACTGGTGCGCGAAGGGCTGGTGCTCGCCATTCCCGAATCCGAAGCCAGTGCATGGCCCGAGCGACCGACACCGGCTGACTTGAACGGCCGCCTCTTCCTTCAGTATTCGCCTTTCGAGGCGAGGTATTTCCACAATCTGGTCGAGCGCATCCTCGATCGGGCAGGTGCAGTGCCGGAGGTAGTCGAGTATGTGGCGCAGATCCATACCATGCTTGCCCTGGTGCAATCCGGCATCGGCGTCGCGATGATCCCGGAAGCCGCGTTGCGCCTGCATTTTGAGGGAACGATCTTGCGGCGGATGGTCCTTGATCCACCCAAGCCAGTCGTTACCGTATGTTCCTATCGCAAGGACAACGATAACCCGATGTTGAAAACCTTTCAGCTAACCGTCCTGGACAAGTTCGGAAGGCTCGGTGTATGAATGATGCTCAAAATGAATCAATCAAGTCATTAGTTGGCTTGATTCTGTATTCATCTCCTCACACAATGCGATCGATCAATAGCGCATCGGAGGATCGGCATGAGCAAGGAAAAGCAGGCTTCCACGCCGCGCGTGACGGACATGCAGGTAATTCCCGTAGCCGGCCAGGACAGTATGTTGCTGAATCTCAGCGGAGCACACGGTCCCTTCTTTACCCGCAACATTGTCATCCTCAAGGACAGTGCCGGCAATACCGGTCTGGGTGAAGTCCCGGGCGGCGAGCGCATCCGCCAGACCTTAGAAGATGCCAGTGCCCTGGTCGTCGGCAAGTCACTGGGCGAATACAATGCCATCCTGACTGCCATGCGAAAGTGCTTCGCCGATCGTGATGCGGGCGGTCGGGGATTGCAGACCTTCGATCTGCGCATCACCATCCATGCCATTACCGCAGTCGAGTCGGCATTGCTGGACCTGCTCGGCCAGTTCATGGGCGTGCCAGTGGCGGCGCTGCTCGGCGAGGGCATGCAGCGCAGCGAAGTCAGGATGCTGGGCTACCTGTTCTATATCGGCGATCGGCAGAAGACCAGCCTTAACTTTCGCAGTGAAGCTGAAGCCGACAATGAGTGGTTCCGCCTGCGTAACGAAGAGGCCTTGACGACTCGATCAGTTGTGCGACTGGCCGAGGCGACCCAAGCGCGCTACGGCTTCAAGGATTTCAAACTCAAGGGCGGCGTACTGACGGGCGAGGCCGAAATGGAAGCCGTGTTGGCGCTCCATGAGCGCTTTCCCGACGCGCGCATCACTCTGGATCCCAACGGAGCCTGGTCGCTCAAGGAGGCGATCGGCTTGTGCCGCGACAAGCACGGCATCCTCGCCTATGCCGAAGACCCCTGCGGCGCGGAGAACGGTTTCTCGGGGCGCGAGGTGATGGCCGAGTTCCGCCGCGCCACCGGATTGCCTACGGCGACCAACATGATCGCCACCGACTGGCGGCAGCTGGCGCATTCGATCCAGTTGCAATCGGTCGATATTCCGCTCGCCGACCCGCATTTCTGGACCATGCAGGGCGCGGTACGGGTGGCCCAGATGTGCGAGATGTTCGGCCTGACCTGGGGATCGCACTCGAACAACCACTTCGACATTTCGCTGGCGATGTTCACCCATGCCGGCGCGGCGGCGCCCGGCAAGGTCACCGCCATAGACACCCACTGGATCTGGCAGGAGGGGCAACGCCTTACCAGGGACCCCCTCAAGATCGAGGGCGGCATGATCCGCGTACCCGACCAGCCCGGTCTCGGTATCGAGATTGACATGGAAGAGGTCGAAAAAGGCCATCAGGCCTACAAAAAAATGGGATTGGGGGCACGTGACGATGCGGTTGCGATGCAATTCCTGATCCCAGGCTGGAAATTCGACAACAAGCGGCCCTGCCTGGTCCGCTGATTGACGCTGAAGATTGGAGGCAACGATGTCGGCAACACCCTATAGCGCATTCCCCAACCAGTTTCGCCAGAGTCTGATCGCCGGCCAACGCCTGATTGGCTGCTGGTGTTCGCTGGCGAGTCCGATCACCACCGAGGTGCTCGGCCTCGCCGGCTTCGACTGGCTGTTGCTCGACGGCGAGCATTCGCCCAACGACGTGACGACCCTGATCCCGCAATTGATGGCCCTCAAGGACAGTACCAGCGCACCAGTGGTGCGGCCACAGTGGAATGACACGGTCGTCATCAAGCGTTTGCTGGACGCAGGTTTCTACAACTTCCTGGTGCCCTTCATCGAGTCTGCCGATGATGCTCGGCGTGCCGTCGCCGCAACCCGCTATCCGCCTGCAGGGGTACGGGGTGTTTCCGTGGCCCAGCGCAACAATCGCTATGGAACGGTCAAGGATTATTTCAAGATCATCAATGACAACATCACCGTGGTGGTGCAAATCGAGAGTCCGGCGGCTGTTGCCGCGATCGACGAGATTTGTACGGTGCCCGGTGTCGATGGCGTTTTCATCGGCCCGTCGGACCTGGCTGCCGGCTATGGGCATCTCGGTGATTCGATGCATCCGGAAGTGCAGGCGGCGATGCAGAAAATCTTCGACAGCGCAAAACGTCACGGCAAGCCGTTCGGGATTCTCGCTCCGGTTGATGCCGACGCGCGCTGCTACATGGACAAGGGTGCGAGTTTTGTTGCCGTCGGCAGCGATCTGGGCGCCTTCCGTGCGGCCACGCAGGCCTTGCGCGACAAATATCTCTAACCATTCATCGGGAGACAGCAATGAGCAAAGTCGGTTTCGTCGGATTGGGCATCATGGGTGTGCCCATGGTGGAAAACCTCATCAAGGGCGGTCACGAAGTGTATGGATACAGCATCCCCAGCATTCCTGCAGCCTTCGTCGCAGCCGGCGGCAAGCCTTGCGCATCCGGCAAGGAAGTGGCGCGCAATGCCGACATCGTCATCACCATGGTGCCGGACACGCCACATGTCGCCGCCGCGCTGTTCGATCCCAACGGCATTGCCGAGGGCATCAGCGCGGGCAAGATCGTCGTCGACATGAGCTCGATTTCGCCGCTGGAAACCAAAGAGTTCGCCCAGCGCATCCGCGCACTGGGTGGCGAATATCTCGACGCGCCGGTTTCCGGTGGCGAGGTCGGCGCCAAGGCTGCCACGCTGACCATCATGGTCGGCGGCAAGCAGGAGGTGTTCGACAAGGTCAGGCCGTTGTTCGAACTGATGGGCAAGAACATCACCCTGGTGGGGGACACGGCCGCCGGCCAGATCACCAAGGTTGCCAACCAGATCATCGTTGCGTTGACCATCGAGGCGGTCGGCGAGGCACTGCTGCTGGCCTCCAAGGCCGGAGCCGATCCAGCCAAGGTACGCCAGGCACTGATGGGCGGTTTCGCCTCGTCGCGCATTCTCGAGCTGCATGGCGAGCGCATGGTCAAACGTACCTTCGATCCTGGATTCCGCATCGAATTGCACCAGAAAGACCTGAATCTGGCACTTGGCACGGCCCGCAAGCTGGGCGTGTCGCTGCCGAATACGGCGACGGCCCAGGAGCTGTTCAATAGCTGCGCTGCGCATGGCGGCAGCGCATGGGATCACTCGGCGATGGTGCGCGCGCTCGAGAAGCTGGCTGATTTCGAGATCGGCCAGCCGGCCTGACGCCTGCTGCTGGACTCATGCATCCGCGCCAACTTCTCGAGCAGATGTTCCGAGCGGCGATTTCCTCGGCGCAGCCGCAGGAGCGCATCCCGGCATTCCTGCCGGAGCCGCGCGATGGCCGCCTGATCGTCATTGGCGCCGGCAAGGCTTCTGCTGCGATGGCGCAGGCCGTCGAGCAGCACTGGCGCGGCGCACTATCCGGCCTGGTGGTGACGCGCTACGGCTACGCTGTTCCCTGTGAACGGATCGAGATCGTCGAGGCCGCGCATCCGGTACCCGACGCGGCGGGCGAGCAGGCGGCGCGGCGCATGCTCGACCTGGCCAACAAAGTCGGTGCTGGCGACACGGTGCTGTGCCTGATCTCCGGCGGCGGCTCGGCGCTGCTGGCGCTGCCGCTGGACGGCATTACCCTTGCGGACAAGCAGGCAGTGAATCGCGCCTTGCTCAAATCGGGTGCCACGATCGGCGAAATGAATTGCCTGCGGCGGCATCTCTCGGCCATCAAGGGCGGGCGACTCGCCGCCGCCTGCCATCCGGCGAAAGTCGTCACCCTGGCGATTTCCGACGTGCCGGGCGACCACCCCGGCGACATCGCCTCCGGCCCGACGGTTGGAGACGCCACCACCTGTGCCGATGCCCTGGCGATCGTGAGGCGCTACGGCATCGACCTGCCGGCACATATGCTGGACGTGCTAGAAAGTGGGCGCGGCGAATCGGTCAAGCCCGACGATCGCCGTCTCGCCAGCGCCGATTTTGCGCTGATCGCCACGCCCCAGCAGGCGCTGGAAGCGGCAGCAGAGTGCGCGCGCGCAGCCGGTGTCACGCCCCATATCCTCAGCGACCGTCTCGAAGGCGAGGCGCGCGAGGTTGGCCGGACACTGGCGGGCATTGCCCTGCAGGTCGCACGCCACGAGCAGCCATTCAAGAAGCCTTGCGTCCTGCTCTCGGGCGGTGAAACGACCGTCACGGTGCGCGGCAGAGGGCGCGGCGGTCGCAATGTCGAATTCCTGTTGTCGCTCGGTGTGGCCTTGCAAGGTCAGCCGGGTGTCCATGCGCTGGCCGGCGACACCGACGGCGTCGATGGAGAAGCGGATGTCGCCGGCGCCTATCTGGCGCCGGACTCCTTGCAGCGGGCCTGGCAACTGGGCATCCAGCCGCGCGACAGCCTCGACAACAACGATGGCCACGGTTTCTTCGGCGCTCTCGGCGATGCCATCGTCACCGGGCCGACGCTGACCAACGTCAATGATTTCCGGGCAGTGCTGATTACGTAATTCATACCTTTTCGTCACCCTGAAGGAGGATGCATCCATGAAAAGATTCACCATTGGCCTTTGCCTTGCCGTCTCTGCCTTTGCAGGAGGCGTTGCAGTCGCCGCGGACGGACCGATTTCCGGCAATTTGCGCATCGTCATCGGCTCCACGTCTACCGGCGGCGACACCTACCAGGTGTCAGCCATCGTCGCAGAAGCACTGTCCAAGAAGCTGAACATCAACGCCAAGGTTGATCCGGTCGGACCGACCGAGGCGCTCAAGGCCATTGCCAAGAGCGACGACGGCAGTACCATCATGCTGTTCCATGACCAGTCCTATGTCGGTTACCTTTACAAGGTTCGCGGCTTCAGCGATATCTTCAAGGAATACAGGATCGGCCCAACGGTCGCCATCAACCCGGGCGATGCCTTCCTCGTCTCCGCCAAATCGCCCTACAAGACGATGGAAGACATTCTCCAGGCCGCCGGCAAGGGCCAGCGCATCCGCGTCGGCATCCAGCCGGGCGGTACCTCCGCGCTTGGTTTCACCGCGATGAAGAATGCCGTCGAAGTGCGTTTTCCGGGCAAGGAAGGCAACATTGCCGCGATCAACACCGGCTCGCAGTCCGACAAGAACCAGTTGCTGTTCGACAACAACGCGGATGTGATCAATGGCTCGGTGCAGGCCAACGAGCAATACACCCGCCTGCCGCCGGAAGACCAGAAGGCGATGCGCTTCGTCTGGATCACGGCCAAGCGGGAAACCCTCAGCCAGGCCAATCCGGAAGGTCTCGGCCAGACCCCACGCGACCAGTTGGTCGGCTTTGCCACGCCGAAGGTCTCCGTGACCCTGGACGGCAAGCAGGACTGGGCCTTCGACAAGGAATTCTTCCTCATCTACAACAAGGGCATGAAGCCTGAAGTGGTGGCTGCGCTCGACAAGGCGCTCGCGGAAATCTATGCCGACAGCGCCATCAATGCCACGCTCAAGAAGGCCTTTTTCATCCCGAACTTCAAGCCTTCGAAGGATGCGCAGGCGTATCTGTCGGCGAAGTACGAAACGACCAAGACGCTGATCGAAAAAATCAAGTAAGCCTGACAGCGCCACCTGCCGCTCGCGCGGCAGGTGGCGCCCGATATCAGGCAAGTCGGGGAGAAGAGAGACCATGGAAAAAATCAGCGACCTGCTCAGGGTCGAAGTCGACTTCAGTCAGTCACATTTGCTGTTCCCGTCCATCATCGAATGGGTATTGGCAGGGCTGTTGCTTGCCATCGTATTCGTGCATGGCCGTGAACTGGTGGTGCAATGGCGTCAGGTTTCGCTGTGGGCGCGACTCAGGAATTGGGAGTTTGACAAGCGCCGCCTGCTCGGCTGCCTGTTGCTGACGCCCATCTACTTCACGCTGATGGAGCCGGTTGGGCGGCTTTATCCGAATACAGGTATCGGCTTCCTGCTGACTTCCATGGTCTATGGCTTTGCGCTGTCCTGGTTGTTCGTGCGCGACAATTCCCGCCGCAAGATGCTGCTGATGGGCCTGAACGCCGTAATCACCCCGACGGCTGTCTGGTTCGTCTTTTCGTACATTTTCCGCATCACCCTGCCGTAAGCCTGGAGCCTGACATGGAAGCGCTCTTCTCGCTCGACTATACCTATTACCTGCTGGTTGTTCTTGGCGTTCTGATCGGCATTATCTTTGGCGCCATACCGGGCATGACGGCGACCATGGCGGTCGCGGTTTGCCTGCCGATGACTTATGCGCTCGATTTGAATCACGGACTGGCGCTGCTGCTCGGCCTGTACGTGGGCGGCATTTCCGGCGGCCTGGTGCCGGCCATCCTGATCAACATACCGGGCACGCCGTCGTCGATTACCACCACCTTCGACGGTTATCCGCTGACGCAGCAGGGCAAGCCCGAGCAGGCACTCAAGATCGGCATTGCCGCCTCCCTCTTCGGCGGTTTGTTCAGCGCGGCGATCCTGTTCTATTTCGCCCCGACGCTGGCCGACTGGGCAATCAAGTTCTCCTATGTCGAAAAGTTCCTGATTATCCTGTTTGCCCTCACCGTCATCGCCTCGCTCACCAAGCGAATGCTGGTCGGCATTTTCTCCGGCGTGCTGGGTGTCTATGTCAGTCTGTTCGGTGTGTACAACATGGGCATTGGCGGCAACGGCGAACTGCGCATCATCTCGGAACCGATGGCGGTTTTCATGGAGAACGGCTTTTCCCTGTTGCCCCTGCTGATCGGTCTGTTCGGCATGACCGTGATCCTGGAGGAGGCGGAGAAGGGCGTGCATGACGAGGCAACCGGGGCCTTCAAGTTCGCCGAGAAGAAGCGCTTCGAGTGGTCGGTGTTCAAGGGACAGTCCGTAAACCTGGTCCGCTCGTCGAGCATCGGCACCTTCATCGGTCTGCTGCCTGGCGTCGGCGGCAGCGCAGCTTCTGTACTCTCTTATACCCAGGCGAAGAACTTTTCCAAGGATCACGCCAAATTCGGCACCGGGCACCCGCCCGGGGTGATCGCCTCGGAATCCGCCAACAACGGACTGACGGGCGGCGCCCTGATTCCCCTGTTGTCGCTCGGCATCCCGGGCGACAGCACCACGGCGGTACTCATCGGCGCCTTCACCCTGCAAGGCATCCAGGTCGGCCCTTTGTTCATCGGCGAGAACCCGAATACCTGGAACACCATGATTATCGGCCTGGTGATGGCCAACTTCGTGATGTTCCTGATGATGTGGTTTGCCATCCGCCACTTCGCCAAGGTCATCACCGTGCCGAAACACCTGCTCTATCCGGGCATCATGATGATGTGCGTGGTTGGCGCCTATGCGATCAATAGCGGCATCATGTTCGACGTGTGGACGCTGCTGATCTTTGGCCTGATCGGTTTTGTCGGGGTCAAACTGGGGCTGGAGGTCGCCCCCTTCATTATCGGCTTCATCCTCGGTCCATCTGCCGAGATCTACTTCGTGAAGAGTCTCGAGTCCTTTGGAACACTGACCATCTTCTTCACCAAGAGCCCGATCGCAGTCTTCCTCTGGGTTCTGATCGCGCTGTCGGTCGGTTATTCGATCTACAGCGTATGCAGGGCCAGGCAGCGCGTTGCAGCGAAATAGTTCCGGACATGTCGCCCATCCTTATCCGAATGCACGCGGACGACAATGTCGCCATCGTCGGCAACGATGGCGGCCTGCCCGCCGGCACGGCCATGAATGACCGGCAGGCATTGCGCGAATCGATACCCCAGGGCCACAAGGTGGCACTGAGCGACATACCTGCGGGTGCTGCGGTAATCCGCTACAACGTGGCGATCGGTTATGCGAGGGAAGCTATCGCCGCTGGCCGCCTGGTGAGCGAAGCCCTGCTCGACATGCCGCCGCCACGCGCCCTCGATGATCTGCCAATCTGCACTGTCCAGCCCCCCAAACTGCCGCCCCTGCAAGACTACAGCTTCGCCGGGTATCGTAATCCAGACGGTTCGGTCGGTACGCGCAACATCCTGGCGATCACCGAAACCGTGCAATGCGTTTCCGGCGTGACGGAGCACGCCGTCAAGCGCATCAGGCAGGAGCTGCTGCCGAAGTACCCACATGTCGATGACGTGGTGGCGCTGGAGCACGGTTATGGCTGCGGGGTTGCGATCGATGCGCCAGAGGCGCCGATTCCGATCCGCACCCTGTACAACATCTCGCGCAATCCCAATTTCGGCGGCGAGGTGATGGTGGTCAGTCTCGGCTGCGAGAAGCTTCAGCCCGAGCGGTTGGTGCCTCCCGGGTCGCTACCGGTCCAGCCCGGGCTGGTGTGTCTCCAGGATGAGCGTCATGTCGGCTTCATGAGCATGGTCGACTCCATCATGCAGCAGGCCGAATTGCATCTGGCGCGACTTGATGCACGCCGCCGCGAGACGGTACCGGCGAACGAACTCGTGGTCGGCGTCCAGTGCGGCGGCAGCGATGCCTTCTCGGGATTCACGGCTAATCCGGCCGTCGGCTTTTGTAGCGACCTGCTGGTGCGCGCCGGTGCGACAGTAATGTTTTCCGAAGTCACCGAAGTCCGCGACGGCATCGACCTGCTGACCGCCCGTGCCGCCACCCCCGCCATTGCCGCGGCACTGGTGCGTGAAATGGCCTGGTACGACGCCTATCTGGCGCGAGGCGGCGCGGATCGCAGTGCCAACACCACGCCGGGCAACAAGAAAGGCGGGCTGTCGAACATCGTGGAGAAAGCGATGGGATCGATCGTCAAGTCCGGCAGCGCAGCCATTGCCGGCGTTGTCGCACCAGGGGAGCGGATTGCGGGCAAGGGTCTGTACTTCACCGCCACACCGGCCAGCGACTTCATATGCGGCACGCTGCAACTCGCGGCTGGCATGAATCTGCATGTCTTTACCACGGGGCGGGGCACGCCCTACGGTCTAGCCGAGGTGCCGGTCATCAAGGTGGCAACGCGCAACGACCTGGCGCGGCGCTGGCATGATCTGATGGACATCAATGCCGGCACCATCGCTACCGGCGAACAGAGCATCGCGGATGTCGGCTGGCAACTGTTCCACCTCATGCTGGATGTCGCCAGCGGCAAGCGCAAGACCTGGGCCGAGCACTGGGGGCTGAGCAATTCCCTGACTCTGTTCAATCCGGCGCCGGTGACTTGAGGAGTCCACTTGCCGATTATTGTCCGGCTGGCCGATGCCGAAACCAGAGTGAGGGTGGCGTGTTGAAAGCTCGTGCCCCCCGGTTGGCAAACCCCCTGATTGGCGGCATGTGGATGCTGGCTTCCGGCTTCCTGTTCGCCGTGATGGGGATGTTTGTCAAACTTGGCTCGGAAAACCTGACTGCAGCCGAACTGCTTTTTTACCGATCCCTGATCGGCCTTCTGATTACCTATGTCCTGATGCTTGCCAAGGACATTCCTCTAAGGACACGGTACTGGCGCAATCATGTTTTCCGGGGATTGGTCGGTTTCGCGGCAATGATGCTGTTGTTCCTGGCGATTACCTTACTGCCCCTGGCAACAGCAATGACGCTTAACTATACGTCGCCCATCTTTCTTACGGTAGTTGCCTTGGTGCTGCATCGGGACCGGATGCGTTGGGCCGGTTATCTGGCGATTGTCAGCGGCTTTCTGGGTGTTGTCCTGTTGTTGCAGCCCGCCATATACGGCAATGACTGGATAGGGGAGCTGCTCGGTCTTGGGTCGGGGTTCCTCGCCGGAATTGCCATATACCATGCGCGCCAGTTGGGCAAGCTGGGCGAGTCTGCGGCGCGAATAGTTTTTTACTTCATGCTGACTTGCACGATTTGCTCTGCGTCCTGGATGGCGGCAACCGGTGTCAGCGAGTTGTCCTGGACGGTAGCCATATGGATACTCGGTGTCGGGGTATTTGGCACCGGGGGGCAGCTTGCCATGACACGCGCTTACAGCATCAGTCATTCCGTGGCCGTCAGCAGCCTGGCATACAGCACCGTACTATTTACCTGCATATTCGGGGTGTTGTTTTTGGGCGATACCATTGGCATGGCTGCTTGGGCGGGGATCGCATTGATCGTGCTTGGCGGCATTGTCGCTGCCCACGCAAACCTGGTTCGCACTCCAGCAGAACCATAGCTGCCGGCAAGTCGGAAAGCAACGGTTTGGCTGCCGCCGTCCCGCCAGCGCCGACTTT
>CAYYHO010000023.1:0-12015 GCA_964471725.1 uncultured Methyloversatilis sp.
CGTCGCCGCGGCGCGAGAACGGCGTGCGCCCCGAGCCCTTCAGGGCGATGTCGCGCCGCCGGCCGTGGCGGTCGATGACCTCGCCGATCAGCAGCGCGCGGCCGTCGCCGAGCTGGGGCGAGAAGCTGCCGAACTGGTGACCCGCGTAGGCCTGGGCGATCGGCTGCGCCCCGGCAGCCAGCGCGTTGCCGGAAAACAGCGCCGCCAGTTCGGGCGCCTCATGGCCGGACAGGCCGAGCCGCAGTTCCTCGGCCAGGTCGCGGTTGAAGTAGAGCAGGGCGGGCGCGGGTGCGCGCTCCGGCTGGCAGGCCGCGTAGAAGCCCGGCAGGTCGCGGGCGTAGCTGTTGTCGAAGGGGATGGAGACGGTCGGCATCCGGGGTACTGGAAGTGTCGGGGCGGAAGTGTCGGGGCATTGCCGGCGGTGGCCGGTTTGCGGTTTCCTGGGACATCGGAATGGGAAACTTGCGGCCTGCCCCCGGATATTCAAGGCAAACCGCAGTCTCGTCCGCCAATGCTGCCTTATCTACCAACCGGCCTGGTGCGGCGATGAGTCGGTGCGCTTGCGCAAGGTCCACAGGCGCAATGCCATGTGCAGTTCGAGGGCGCGCGTCGGGTTCAGCAGGGGGCCAAGCAGGTTTTCTATGCTCACCAGGCGCTGGCGTACCGTGTTGACGTGAATGTCCATGCGCCGGGCGACGAGCCTGGCGTTGCGGTTGGCGTCGAAATAGAACAGCAGGGTGTTGGCCAGCTCCGCGTTCTTTTTCCGGTCATGGGCGAGCAGCGCGCCGATCGAGGACTCCAGGAACGCGTCGATCGATGCCTCGTCCTGCGTTTCGAAAAGGGCTGAGTAGAGGGTGAGTTCGTGCTGGTTGAGGATGCCCCCGGCGCCCAGCCGCCTGGCGACGAACAGGGCCTTCCTGAGGCTGGCATACAGGGCGGCCAGCCGTTCGGCTGCCGCCATCGGCCTGGACAGCACGCCCCGGTAATCGACACCCAGTTCGCCGGCCAGCAGTCGCCTGCATGCCTGGCCGACGTCCTGGGCGACCTGGGTCGGGCACACGATGGCGACGATGTCGTCCATCTCGTCCAGCACGCTGCCGGCCAGCGCAGGGCTGCTGCGCAATCGCCTGACGAGATAGGATGCCTTCAGCGCGCCGGACTCGATCAGCAGCAGCGACAGCGGCTGGGCGAGCACGAAGCCGAGCTGCTCGGCGCGCTCGCGCGTCGCCGACCACTCGTACTGGTGGGGCAGCAGCAGCCCCCGGATCAGTGCGGCGGCATCACGGCTGCGATGGATTTCCAGCCGCTCCTGCGAAAGCAGGACGATGCCGATGACGCTGGCGCTGCGCTCGAAAATGCGGATGGCGACTTCGTCCGCATCCCTGTCGCGCAGGAGCAGGACGGAACCGACGACCTCGCTGCCGCCGATCACCGCAACGACCCGGCACACCCCGCTGTCGGTGGCGTATGCGATGAGCGAGCGGCCGGCCTTGCGGCTCTCGTGCGCCGCCCGCTCGATGGCGGAGCGGTGCTCGCCGTAGGGGTCGAAAGGGGCGGGGCCTTCCGCGTCGTCGCCGGCATGCCCGCTGCAGATGACCTGCAGCGCCTCGTCCAGCACCAGGATGCGTGCGTCGAGCATTCCGGCCAGCTTGTTGCACAGCGTCGGCAGCGAAGCACCCTGGGCGAGCAGGGCGGTGAGTTGCTCGTGGGCCTCCGATGCCGACTGCACGTTGCTGGCGTGGATTTCCAGCGCCGCCCGGGCGATATCGCCCTTCTGCAGGGCCTTGTGGGTCAGGTCGAAGGCTTTCGCGGTGTTGATCGCGACCGCGGCATGGGTGGCGAGCGTGGACAGGATGGAAATTTCGAGGGCGGTATGCGAACGATGGTAGCGGTCGGCCACGAACAGCAAGCCGATGACCTCGTTTTCCAGCAGCAGGGGGACGCCGACCAGTCCGGCGATGCCCTCGTTGCGGAAAATCTCGTCCAGCTTGGGGTCGTGCTGGAAGCGTTCGTCGGAAAGATAGTCCGGCGTCGTGAAGGGCAACTTGGTCGAGAACACCACGCTTCCCGCCCCCAGATGCTTTCTGGTTGTCATCTTGTCGGTTTCACGGAAGATCGCGCCGTCGGTGACCTGGACCTGCATTTGGTCGACTTCCGGGTTGTACACGGAAATCCAGGCGACATGGGCGCCGAGCAGGTTGCGCGCGCGCGTGACGATGGCGCGCAGCAGGCCGATCAGGTCGAGATGCCGGGAAAGGTCCTGGGCGGATTCGATGACCGCGAGCAGGCCTTTTTCCCTTTGCTGCTGCAGCTCCAGGCGGTTGCGGACCGCCATCGCCATGCGCACGCACTCGATGAGGGAGGCTTTTTCATTTCCCGGCAGCGGCAGCTGGTTGATCCGGTCAATCTGGGCAAAGAAGTCTTCGGCGGCAACGCCCTGGTGCAGGAAGTGGATCAGGTCGGCAAGCAGGGCCGAGCCCGATTTTTGGCCAATCTCTTCCGCCATCCCTTCCCCCCCCTGTTTGCCGTAAATCAGGGATCAAGCATATTGCTGCAAAGCAGCGTGATGTTGGTACATGGTTTTTCCGCATTATATATATCGTCAGCACATTGTGCAGGTGGGGCCGGGCCCCGATACTGACTTCCTGAAAAGGGCAGCAAAGACGGCCCGACAAGCATAAGCCCCGCAAGCAGTCGATTTCGAGGAGAAAGCAATGGGTTTGATTGATGCACTCCATCCGGTTGCCGGATTGAAGGTTCTGGTCACGGGCGGGGCGTCCGGTATCGGGGCGGCCATTGCGGGCGCGTTTCATGAAACGGGCTCGCGCGTGCATATCTGCGATGTCGACCGGGCGGGCATTGACGCCTTCACGAAGCGGCATCCGGGGGTGACGGCCAGCATGGCCGATGTGTCGATCGCGGCCGAGGTCGATCGCGTGATCGACGATGTCCGCTCCGCGCTGGGCGGCCTCGACGTGCTCGTCAACAATGCCGGCATTGCGGGCCCCACCAACCCCATCGAGGACATCGAAGCCGGCGACTGGGAGCGCACCATCGCGGTCAATCTGAACAGCCAGTTTTACTTTGCCCGTCGCGCCATTCCGCTGCTCAAGCAGTCAAAAGCCGGCCCGTGCCTGATCGCGATGGGCTCCGTTGCCGGCCGGCTCGGCTATGGCTATCGCACGCCCTACGCCTCGACGAAATGGGCCATCGTCGGCCTGATGAAATCGCTGGCCATCGAGCTGGGTTCGCACGACATCCGCGTCAATGCGATTCTGCCGGGCGTCGTCGAGGGCGAACGCATGGACAACGTCATCAAGGCGCGCGCGCGCGCCACCGGGGTGAGCGCCGAGCGCATGCGCGACACCTACCTGCAGAAGATTTCCCTGCGCCGGATGGTCACCGCCGACGACGTGGCGGCGCTGGCCCTGTTTCTCTGTTCCCCCGCGGCACGCAACATCACGGGGCAGGCCATCAGCGTGGACGGCAATGTCGAGTACTTGTGACGCTTGACGCGTTCTGCCCGGGCTGCCGCAAAACCGGCCCGTGGCACAGCGCCGTCGGGCATTTTTCTTGAAAGAAGAGGAGAGCATGATGAAACCGTATCGACAGATAGCAGGCGGCATCGCTGCATTGTGCTTGGGCACCAGCATGGCGCTGGCCGCCCCGGTGAAGATTGGCATTATCGAAACCCTTTCCGGCTCGCAAGCCTCTTCCGGTCAGGCGTACCGCACCGCCGTCCGGTTCGTGGTCGACAACATGAATGCCTCCGGCGGCTGGAACGGCGAAAAGGTCCAACTGCTGGAATACGACAACCAGGGCGGCCCGGCAGGCGCGGCCGACAAGCTCAAGGCCGCCATCTCGGACGGCGTCCAGATCATCGTCCAGGGCGCCTCGTCGGCAATCGGCGGCCAGATTACCGAGGACGTGCGCAAGTACAACATGCGCAACCCCGGCAAGGAGATCGTGTACATCAATGTCGGCGCCGACGCGCTCGAATTGACGGGCGAGAAGTGCCACTTCTATCACTTCCGCATGAGCGGTAACTCGACCATCAAGACCAAGGCGCTCGTCCTCGCCATGAAAGAGAAAAACGACCTGGGCACCCGCGTTTACTCGATCAACCAGAATTACTCCTGGGGCCAGGACATGGAAAAGTCCATCGTCGAGGCCGCCGCGCTGGGCGGCTATCAGGTAGTCGAGAAAACCCTGCACGACACCAACAAGATCCAGGATTTCTCGCCCTTCGTCGCCAAGATCGCGGCCTCGAAGGCGGAGACCGTGATGACCGGCAACTGGTCGAACGACCTGCTGCTGCTGATGAAGGCCAGCAAGGCGGCCGGCCTCAAGGTTCGCTTCGGCGCGGTATTCCTGGATCAGCCCGGCAACATCGCCAACGCCGGCGAAGTGGCGCTGGGCCACTACGTCGCGCATACCTTCAACGGCGAGCACAACAGCCCGGAGACTGCTCGCTACATGAGCGACTTCATGGCCAAGACGGGTCACTATCCGGCCTTCATCGAACCGCAGGCGACCTGGGGTCTGGTCATGGTGGCCGAGACGCTCAAGCGCGTCAAGCCGGAGAACGGCGCCCTGAACGTCACGACGTTCGCCAAGGCTCTGGAAACCACGAAGATCAAGTCGCCCCTCGGCGAAATGAGCATGCGCGCACAGGACCACCAGGCGCAGTTGCCGATTGCCGTTTCGGTGGTTGCGAAGGATGCCAAGTACAAGGTGGACGGCACGGACATGGGCTTCAAGCTGGTCAGGGTGTTCAGCGCCGAGGAAGCCTCCTCGCCGGTGCAACCGACCTGCAAGATGCAGCGGCCCAACTGAGCCGGCGGGCGGTGCGCAAGCACCGCCCATCCCTGAATCGATCACGCTTTTTCACCCGCCAACGCTATGGACTGGCTACTTGTTTCGGTAATGAACGGGGTCGTCTACGGACTACTGCTGTTCATGGTGTCCGCAGGCCTCACGCTGATCTTCGGCATGATGGGCGTGCTGAACTTCGCCCATGCGTCGTTCTACATGCTGGGTGCGTACTTCGCCTATACGCTGCTGGACCTCGTCGGCTTCTGGATTGCCATCCTGATCGCGCCGATCCTGGTCGGCTGCGTCGGGGTCGTGGTCGAGCGCTACTTCCTGCGACGGGTGCATCAGCATGGTCATGCCCATGAACTCCTGCTGACGTTCGGCCTCTCGTTCATCATCGCCGAGATCGTCAAGCTGTTCTACGGCAATTACCCCGTCAATTACCGCATTCCCGAGTTTCTCGACTTTGCGGCCTTTGCCGTGGGCGGGATCAACTACCCGGCATATCGGTTGTTGATGGGCGGCGTCGCGATTGCCATGTTCATCGTCATCTACCTGCTGCTGACCCGCACGCGCGTCGGCATCGTCGTGCGCTCCGCAATCTACAAGCCGAAAATGGCCGAGGCGCTCGGCCACAACGTGCCGCTCGTATTCATGGGCGTCTTCGGCGTGGGCGCGGCGCTGGCCGGACTCGCCGGCGCGGTGGCCGGAGCGTTCTACACGACCAACCCCAACATGGCGCTGGAACTGGGGGTCATGGTATTCGTCGTCGTCGTGGTCGGCGGCCTGGGGTCGCTGGCGGGAGCGATGCTGGCATCGATACTCATCGGCGTCATCACCTCCCTGGCCATCGGCATCGACGCCAGTCTGGCCGACCTGTTTGCACTGTTCGGAGCGCGTGAATGGGCCGAAGGCGTGGGCGGTCTGCTGACCCTGAAGGTTTCCAGCATGGCGGCGAGCCTGCCGTTCGCGCTGATGCTGTTGATACTGCTGGTGCGGCCCCACGGGCTACTCGGCGAGAAGGCGTGAGACCATGAAATCCCGCTACCTGTTCATGCTCGCCTGCATCCTGGTCCTGCTGGTCCTGCCTTTCTTCGTATCGCAGGGGCTGGTCAACGCCGCGATCCAGATGCTCATCGCGGCGCTCTTCGCCAGCGCCTACAACCTGTTGTGCGGACAGGCAGGCATGCTCTCCTTCGGCCATGCGGCCTACTTCGGGATGGGCGCTTTCGCGACGGTGCATGCCATGAATGCGATCGGCGGCACCGGCATTCTGCCCACCCCCCTGATGCCCCTGGCCGGGGCCTTGGGCGGCGGCCTGTTCGGTCTCCTCGCCGGCTATTTCTCGACCAAGCGCACCGGCACCTATTTTGCGATGATCACGCTGGCCATCGCCGAACTGGTGCATGCGCTGGCGCCGCACATCAAGGGCCTGTTCGGCGGCGAGGCCGGCCTTTCATCGACACGGATGCCGGCCTGGGGGTTTACCTTCGGCTCGACGAATGAAGTCTATTACCTGACGCTGGCCTGGGTGCTGCTCTGCCTGGCCCTGCTCTATTTCTACACCCGCACCCCGCTCGGACGCCTGACTCTCGGCCTGCGGGAGAATACGCACCGGCTGCGTTTCCTCGGCTACAACACGCATCACCTGAGCATTTACGTATTCGCAATCTCGGCCATGTTCTCGGGCGTTGCCGGAGGACTCCAGGTCGTCAGCAACGAGGCGGCGAATTACGTCCTCTTCGATGCGCACCTGTCCGCATCGGTGGTGCTGAATACCTACATCGGCGGCATCAAGGTCTTCTTCGGCCCGATCCTGGGGGCATCCCTGATGACCTTCTTCGGTTACGCGATCTCCGACCTGACGCAGTCCTGGCTGCTGTATCAGGGCGCCCTGTTCGTGCTGGTCATGATGTTCATGCCGACCGGGCTCGCGGGCCTGCTCGGCCTCGTCGGCCAGCTCCGGAAGCGTTTCGGCCTGACGTCATTGACCCCGCTCATCCTGCTTGCCGTGTGCGCTGCATTCCTGTTGAGCGCAGGCGCAACATTCGTGATCGAATTGCTGCAACGCCTCCTTTCCCAGGACTACCAGTCGCTTGCGAATGCCAGCACGACCGGAGCCTGGCCGCCGATCCAGCTGTTCAAGCAATCCTGGTCGCCGGTGGCACTGACGACCTGGCTGATTCCGGCCGTCCTGCTGACATTGGGCACGCTCTGCGGGGTGTTCACGCGGCGGTGGCTGCGCATGATCATCCGGCGCAACGAAGCGGAAAAGGCCGCCGGTGAAGCGCCGGCAGAAAAAACGAGGGACGCAGCATGACCCGGCCCATCCTCAGCCTGCGCGGCCTGACGAAGTCGTTTGGCGACATCGAAATCATCCGCGGCGTCGACCTCGACCTGCTGGATGGCGAACGCCACGCATTGATCGGGCCGAATGGCGCGGGCAAGTCCACGATCTTCCATCTCGTTTCCGGCAACATCACGCCGACAGCCGGGGAAATCCTCTTCAATGGCCGGCAGATCGGCGGCTGGCAACCCCAGGCCATCAACCATCTGGGCATTTCGCGCTCGTTCCAGATCACGAACATCTTCCCCCGCCTGACGACCTTCGAGAACCTGCGCCTCGCCGTGATGCGCGCTCATGGCCTGCAGTTCAACTTCTGGCGGCTGATCGACAACAACCGGCGGGTCAGGGAGCAAACCGAGGCGCTGCTCGAAATGGTGCGGCTCGAGGCGCGGGCCGACAGCATTGCGGGCGAAATGTCCTACTCGGAACAGCGCTCGCTGGAAATCGCCATGACCCTTGCCTCGGATCCGCAGGTCATCCTGCTCGACGAGCCGATGGCCGGCATGTCGCACGACGAAACCGAATACACGGCGAACCTGATTCGCGAGGTGACGAAAGGACGCGCGCTGATGATCGTCGAGCATGACATGGATGTCGTGTTTGCGCTGAGCGAGCGCATCAGCGTGCTGGTGTACGGCCAGGTGATCGCCACCGGGACGCCCGAGGAAATCCGTGCCAACGCCAGCGTCAAGGAAGCCTATCTCGGCGAGGAGGTCACGTCATGAGCAACGACGCACCCATCCTCGCAGTCAACGACCTGCATGCTCATTACGGCAAGAGCCACATCCTGCACGGGGTCACCTTCCATGTCGGCAGACAGGAAGTGGTGAGCCTGCTCGGGCGCAACGGCTCGGGCCGCTCCACGACGATGAAGTCGATCATGGGACTGGTCCCGCCGACGCAGGGCAGCGTGCAGCTCGCCGGGCGTTCGCTGGCCGGGGCCAGACCCTATGAAATCTGCCGTGCCGGCATCGCCTATGTTCCGGAAGAGCGGGAGGTCTTCACGAACCTGACGGTCGAGGAAAACTTCCGCATGGGTGAACAGGCGGCGCGGCCCGGCGCGGCGCAATGGACGGCGGAAGACATGTACAACTACTTCCCGCGTCTCAAGGAGCGCCGCGATACCAAGGGCGGCAGCCTGTCCGGCGGCGAACAGCAGATGCTGACGATCTGCCGCTCCCTGCTCGGCAATCCCATGGTCATCCTGATCGACGAGCCGACCGAGGGCCTGGCGCCGAAGATCGTCGCGGCCGTCGGGGAATGCATCAGGGACATGCAGCAAAGGGGCGTCTCCGTGGTGCTCGTCGAGCAGAAGCTGGCGATCGCGCTCAAGGTGTCGACGCGGGTGTGCGTCATGGGGCACGGCCGCATCGTGTTCGAAGGCGAACCCCGGCAGTTGATCGAGGATGAGCAATTGCTGTCCGACTGGCTGGCGGTCTGAAGTTACCCAAGTCTCATGGTCCGAAGGAAACCCCATCATGGCAAAGCCTGACAAAGTCATCATTTCCTGTGCGCTCACCGGCTCGGTGCATACCCCGAGCATGTCGCCCTACCTGCCCATCACGCCCGACCAGATCGCCGCGCAGGCCATCGAAGCCGCCCAGGCAGGCGCCGCGATCCTCCATCTGCACGCGCGCAATCCCGTCGATGGCAGGCCGACGCCCGATCCGCAGGTGTTCGACCAGTTCGTGCCGCGCATCAAGGCGGCGACCGATGCCGTGGTGAATATCACCACCGGCGGCAGCACCCGCATGACGGTGGAGGAGCGCCTGGCCTACCCGCTGCAGGCCAAGCCGGAGATGTGTTCGCTCAACATGGGGTCGATGAATTTCACGATCCACCCCGTCGCGCGCAAGATCAGGGAATGGCAGCATCCCTGGGAGCAGCCCTACATCGAAGGCATGGAAGACCTGATCTTCCGCAACACCTTCAAGGACATCAAGTACATCCTGCAGGCGCTCGGCGAGGGCTGCGGCACGCGCTTCGAGTTCGAGTGCTACGACCTCGGCCACCTCTATACGCTGGCGCATTTCGTTGATGAAGGGCTGATACAGGGCCCGCTCTTCATCCAGTCGATCTACGGCATCCTCGGCGGCATGGGGGCCGATCCGGAAAATTTGTCGATCATGCGCACCACGGCGGACCGCCTGTTCGGACGGGAAAACTACCGCTTCTCCGTCCTCGGCGCCGGGCGCCACCAGATGTCCTTGCTCACCATGGCGGCGATCATGGGCGGCAATGTCCGCGTCGGCCTGGAAGACAGTCTCTACCTCGGCAGGGGCGAGTACGCCCGCTCCTGCGCCGAGCAGGTGCACAAGATCCGGCGCATCCTCAATGAATTGTCCCTGGAAGTTGCGACGCCGGACGAGGCGCGGGCGATGCTCGGCCTCAAGGGCAAGGACAAAGTGAACTTTTGATCGCTGACGCTGAGGAAACGACGGGTGCGACGCCCCGGACTGGTGGAATGAGCGTGTCCGGCAGAATAGGGGTCACGGTCATCGGCGCCGGCCTGATGGGGCATGGCATAGCCCAGGTGTTCGCCCGCGCCGGCCACCCGGTGGTCCTTACCGACCCCGATCGGGCTGCCCGCGAACTGGCCATCCGGCATATCCGCCGCAACCTCGAGGAAGAAGGCTGCGATCCGGCGCCGGTGCTCGCGCAGGTCGCGCTGGCGGACAGCCTTGCAGAGGCATTGGCCGAGGCCGACCTGGTATTCGAGGCCATTCCCGAAAAGCTCGACCTGAAGCAGCAACTGTTTGCCGAGCTGGCACGGTTTGCTCCGCGGCGTGCCATCTTGGCCAGCAACACCTCCGTCATCCCGATCACCCGCATCGGCGAGTACCTACCTGCAGAAGTGCGCGGCCGGCTGCTCGGCACCCACTGGTGGAATCCGCCCCACCTGATTCCGCTCGTCGAGGTTGTGCGCACGGTCCATACCAGCCCGGCGGTGTTCGAGCAGACCTACGCATGGCTGCAGGCGGTGGGAAAGCGGCCGGTCAAGGTGCAGCAGGACATCACCGGGTTCATCGGCAACCGGCTGCAGCACGCATTGTGGCGCGAGGCCATCGCACTGGTGGAGATGGGTGTTTGCGATGCCGAAGCGATCGACCTGGTCGTCAAGAACAGTTTCGGCATGCGCTTGCCGGTACTGGGGCCGCTCGAAAACGCCGACCTGGTCGGCCTGGAGCTGGCGCGCGATGTCCATCGGGTCATGTTCCCCGCGCTTCGCTGCGACAAGACACCTTCCAGCCTGCTTGATCGTTTGATCGACGCGGGGCATACTGGAATGAAGGCCGGACAGGGGCTCAGGACCTGGACCGACGAAGAAGCGGAGGCCGTGCGCCGCAAGCTTGCGGCACATTTGATTGGCATGACAAGTCGCTGATGGCGACCAGGGTTCGGCTATGGGCAAGACAGTAGGCATCGAAGAGGCTGTTGCGAAGATTCCCGATGGCGCCCGCCTGATGATCGGCGGCTTCATGGGGGTGGGCACCCCGCCCCGCCTGATCGACGAACTGGTGCGGCAGGAGAAGAAGAACCTGACCGTGATCGCCAACGATACCGCCAGGCCCGGCGTGGGCATCGGCAAGCTGGTCTCCGCCCGCCTTGTCCGCCGTGTCGTGACGAGCCACATCGGCACCAATCCCGAAACGCAACAACAGTTGCTGGCGGGGGAAATCGAGGTGGAACTGGTTCCGCAGGGCAGCTTGGCCGAGAAGATCCGCGCCGGGGGACATGGGCTCGGCGGCATCCTGACCCCGACCGGCGTCGGCACCTCCGTGGCGGAAGGCAAGCAGAAGGTCGACATCGGCGGCCGGTCATTCCTGATCGAATTGCCCGTGCGCGCCGACTTCGCCCTGATCAATGCGCGGCGTGCCGATCACATCGGCAACCTGACTTATGCATTGACCGCCAGAAATTTCAACCCCTTGATGGCCATGGCGGCGGATACCGTCATCGCCGAACCCCAGGAAATCGTGCCGGTCGGAGTGATTGCTCCCGATGATGTGGCAACGCCTTCGGTACTGGTCGATTTCCTGATCAGGAGGAAACACTGATGGACGACAAGACCTTGATTGCGCGGCGCGTCGCCCAGGAGCTGCAGCCCGGCTATCTGGTGAACCTGGGCATCGGCTTGCCGACCATGGTGGCGTCTTTCGTGCCCCGCGATGCGCACATCTTTTTCCAGTCGGAAAACGGCATCATCGGCATGCAGGCCGTCCCGGAAGAGGGCCTGGAGTCCGAAGACCTGACCGATGCGGCCGGTCGGCCCATCAGCGCCCTGCCGGGGTCGGCGACCTTCGACAGCGCCCTGTCGTTCGGCCTGATTCGCGGTGGGCACCTCGATGTGACGGTGCTGGGCGGCCTGCAGGTCGACCGCCGCGGCCGCCTCGCCAACTGGATGGTGCCCGGCAGCATGGTGCCGGGCATGGGCGGTGCGATGGACCTGGTCACGGGCGCGCGCCGGGTCATCGTCGCCATGACCCATACGGCCAGGGGCACGCCGAAGATCGTCGATGCCTGTACCTTGCCGCTCACATCCGAACGTCGCGTCGACCTGATCGTCACCGAATTGGCCGTCATGGAACCTGTCGGGGGTGGCCTGCTGCTCAAGGAACTCGCGCCCGGGGTCGCTGTGGATGACGTCAGGCGTGTGACCGCCACGCAGCTGCTGGTGCCGGAGCGCGTGCCTGAAATGAAGTTCCACCAGGCTGCCTGAGCAGCCCGGCGCCGACTTTTACCGGATGTTTACCTGCGTCACCGGCACGGCGGCGGCGCGCGGCGGCCAGCTGCCCTTGTCCGCTGCGCGGCCGTTCTCGAAGACCAGCCAGCTCTGCCGGCCGTAGTGCGGC
>CAYYHO010000024.1:0-11766 GCA_964471725.1 uncultured Methyloversatilis sp.
CACCTTCTTCACCTCGCGTTCGGCCACTGAGGTAAAGGGGGCGGCGCGGTCGAGGATGCCGAGCAGGATGTCGCGCGACAACCCCTCGATCGAGAGCAGGTGGATCAGTTCGCCATGCTCGTTGAGTTGCGGATTGGGCGTGATCATTTTTCGCTCAAGTGAAAGCTCAAGGTTCCGTCGGCAGCCCGGCTGAGGTTCAGGCTTTGGCTGGCCGGCAGCGGCTGGGACAGCGTGTAGGGGCAATACGTGGCGGCAATCGGCAATTCGCGCCCGCCGCGGTCGGTCAGCACGGCCAGTTCCACCTGCGCCGGACGGCCGTAATCGAACAGCTCGTTGAGGGCGGCGCGAATGGTGCGGCCGGTATAGAGCACGTCATCCACCAGCACCAAATGCGCGCCTTCGATGTTGTCGGGCAACTGCGTGGCGCGACCACCCGCCCTGAGGCCATTGCCGAGATGGTGGTCGTCGCGGTGCAGGGAAACATCGATGCTGGCGGGCGGCGTGGCCAGGCCGAGCGTGGCGCGCAGTTGCTCCGCCACCCAGACGCCCCCGGTGTGGATGCCCACCAGAATTGTGTCGGGCGTGATGTGGGGCCGCATCTGCGCGGCCAGCTGCTGGATCAGTTCAGGAGCGGTGGGCAGGGATTTCATGGGATTGGTCGAACCAGGATTGCAGGATCACGGCGGCGGACCCGGCATCGAGCCTGGCCTTGTTTTTCCGTTTGTCGCCGCTGACGGACCTTTCGGCGACACTGGAGGAATAACGCTCATCGACCAGCGTAACCGGCAGGCGGTAGCGGCCCGCGAGCTGGCGCGCAAAGCGCGCGCAGCGCGCGGCGAATGGGTGCGCCTCTGCGCGGTCGACATGGCCCGGCAAGCCGACAAGCAGGCGGGCCGGCTGCCACTCGGCGACCAGCTTGCCGATGGCGGCGAAGCGGTCTTCGCTGCTTTCGGCATCGATGGTTGCCAGTGGGCGGGCGCTGGCCATCAGGGTTTCGCCGATGGCGACACCGATGCGGCGCGCGCCGAAATCGAAAGCCATGACGGTTTCCGAATCGGCCGCAGCGGATTCACGCATGCCCCGCAACTTCCGACAGATTGGCGAAGTCGATGCCCAGCAGCTGCATCGCCGCCGGCAGACGCTCTTCGGTCGGCAGGGAAAAAATGATTTCCGGATCGGCAGCCACGGTCAGCCAGGCATTCTGCGACAGCTCCCACTCGATCTGGCCGGCCGCCCAGCCCGCATAGCCCAGCGACACCAGCACTTCGCGCGGTTCGCCGGCATCGTTCATGGCCTGCAGGATGTCGCGCGAGCTGGTCAGGCCGATATCCCCGGTGACAGCCAGGGTCGATTGCCAGCTGCCAAGCGGCCGGTGCAGCACGAAACCGCGCTCGGGTTGCACCGGGCCGCCGTAAAACACCGGGGTATCCCGATACTTCGACTGACTTTCTCCCGGCTTCAGCGGCATGCTGACGCGGTCGAAGAGCGTGGCGAGATTCAATTCCAGCGGGCGGTTCACGACGATGCCGAGTGCGCCGCCGGCATTGTGCTCGCACACGTAAGTCAGCGTCCGCGCAAAATTCGGATCGCTCATGGCGGGCATGGCGATCAGAAAGTGATTGGCAAGGCTAGTGGTTTCGGCAGGCATGTGACTTTTGATCATACAGGCGAATTGTAATCCCCCGCCGTCCCGCCGGCGCCGACTTTGAATCGACAGGCAGTTAGGGCGGAAAATCCTTCAGGCAGCAACGGCCGGAAGGATTGCTCGTCTCGCAGGAGCACTCGCCGCACCGGGTCTGCGCCAGCACGAACTGCCTGGCGTCAGGATCGCTCAGCGCAGCGGCGCGCGTCACTCCGAAGCAATGACAGATCAGCGCATCGGGCGCAAGTTCCTTGACTCCCGCCGCAGTGCGCAATGCAGTCTTGAGGATGACCGCGCCGTCATCGCTGAAATAGGCGACGGCACAGGCGGGATCGTCGCAGAAATAATAGCGCCTGCCCCGGTCGTCCCAGTGCCATGCTTCGCGCAGATGGTGGCGGATGGTACGCGGCGACACTTCGGCATACTCCCGCCCGTTGGCCGGGCAGCGATGCCGGTTCGGATGCATCGGGGCGGCGCAGCAATCGGCCATGGCTTCCCGCCCGTCTTCTCGCGCGAACGTCCCCTACCTGGCAATCAGGGCGGCAATCAGGGACAGCAGTTCGCTCTCGTCGTAAGGCTTGCCGAGGTAGTGATTGACGCCGATTTCCATCGCGTAGTTGCGGTGCTTGTCGGCAATCCGCGAGGTGATCATGATGATCGGGATGTCGCGGGTATGCGGTGCGGCACGGACGTTGCGCGTGAGGTCGAAACCGTCCATGCGCGGCATCTCGATATCCACCAGCATGACATCGGGTATGACGTCGCCGAGCTGCTCGAGCGCATCGACGCCATCCTTGGCCGTCACCACCTGATAGCCTTCGCGCGCCAGCAGGCGGCCGGTGATCTTGCGCACCGTCAGCGAATCGTCGACCACCATGACCGTTGGCGCCGCAGTCGCTGCGGCGGGGTCGAAACGCTGGATGGTTGTCTGCGTCGGAACGGGTGCAGCGCGGCCTTCGCGGCTGGCCAGGGCAATCGGATTGACGATCAGGGCCACGGTGCCGTCGCCCAGCACCGTCGCGCCGGCGATGCCGACCACCCGCGCCAGTTGCGGACCGATGTTCTTGACGACCACCTCGTCGTTGCCCCTCAGGGCATCCACTTCGAGGGCGATACGTTGGCCGTGCGCGCCCAGCCCTTTCAGCAGCATCAGCCAGTAGCGTCGGGCCGGCTGCGGCTGGGCGTGCGCGTCGCCCAGCAGGCGGCCGATGTAATGCCAGGCGTAGTGATTGCCGAGCCATTCGGTGCTGCCGCGCAGGCGAATTTCCTCCATCGCCTCCGGCTTCAGCTCGCCGACCTGCTCGACCATCGCCGACGGAATCGCGTAAAAGTGGGTGCCGGAACGCACCAGCACCGCCTGCGTCACGGCCAGCGTGAGCGGCAGATAGATGCGGAAACGGGCACCGCGGCCGGCCTCGGACTCGACCTCGATGCGACCGCCCAGATTGCTCGTCTCGTTCTTGACCACATCCATGCCGACGCCGCGACCGGCCAACTCGGTCACCTCGGCAGCGGTCGAGAAGCCGGGCTGGAAAATCATGCCCATGAGGCGGTCATCGTCGATGGCCTCTTCGGCGCCGAGCAGCTTGCGCTCGATGGCCTTGGCGCGGATGCGTTCGAGGTCGAGGCCGGCGCCGTCGTCGCTCATTTCGATCAGCACTTCGTTGCCGGCCTGCGCCAGACTCAACTGGATCTCGCCGATCTCCGGCTTGTTGCCGGCGACACGCTCGGCGCGGCTTTCGATGCCATGTGCAACGGCATTGCGCAGCAGATGCTCGATCGGCCCGGTCATTGTCTCCAGCACCGAACGATCCAGCTCGGTCTGGCCGCCGCGGATATCGAGGTTGACGCGCTTGTCGAGTTCCTTGGCATTCTGCCGCACGACACGGTAGAGCCGTTCCGCCACCGAATTGAACTGCACCATGCGCACGCTCATCAGCGCCTGCGAAAGGTCGCGGTTCAGGCGCGACTGGGCGACCAGCGCCGCATCGGCGTGATCGAGATTGCGCAGCAGGGTGTGCTGCACCGTCGATACGTCGTTCACGCTTTCGGCCATCATCCGCGTCAATTCCTGGAAGCGGGTGAAGCGGTCGAACTCGAGCGGGTCGAAGTCGACGTCCTTCGCCTGGATGTCGGCGAGCTGCGACTGCATCTGGGATTCGGCCTGAATCTCGATCTCGCGCAACTGGCCGCGCAGACGGATGACGTTCTCGGTCAGGTCCATCAGCGCCGCCTTGACGGTATGCATCTCGCCTTCGATGCGGGCACGCACGATGGCGATCTCGCCCGCCTCGTTGACCAGCTTGTCGACCAGGTCGGCGCGCACCCGCAGGCTGGGCCGCGTCAGACTTTCCTCTGCAGGCGCAGCCGCCAGTTCATGGCGCACCACCGCAGCCGCCTCCGGCGTGTCGGCGGCTTCCGCAGCCGGCTCGGAAACGATGGCATCGACACTGCCGAACCGGCGCAGCTTGTCGATCAGCAGCGCGCTGCGGTCGTAAGCAGCCTCGACTTCGTCGAGGAAGGCGGGCGTAATGTCGGTGGAAGCTTCGATGCGCGTTTCGAGGCCATGCACGATTTCACCGATGCTCATCGCGCCCGCCATGCGCGCACTCCCCTTGAGGGTATGCAGGAGACGGCGCAACTGGTTGGAGATTTCGACATCGCCAGGACGCTCGCGCCAGTTGCGCAGTTCGCTGTCGATCTCGCGCATCAGGTCATGCGCTTCGTCGAGGAAGAAGGGCAGCAGCTGTGGATCGTATTCGTCCTGCAGGCGCGACTGGCGGCGTTCCTCTTCATCGCTGGCCATTGATGCGAACGATGGCGCAGGGGCTGCGTCCGACCGATCTGCATCGACCGACTCGGCAGCAGGCCGGTCGGGTTCCGCAGTGAACGTCAGATCGATCAGTCGATCTTCCTCTACCTCTGCCTCTATCTCCGGCTGCGCGCCCTCCTCAGCGGTCTCCGCGGCGACAGGCAGAGTAACGGCCGGCTCAGCGGCCGGCTCAGCGGCCGGCTCAATGGACGGTGCGCCGGCCGTCACCGGCATCAAGCCATCCAGTTCCTCGCTCAGGCCGGTTTCGGGCGCCGGCAGCCGGAATTCCGCGATGGCGCCAACCATGCCCTCGAGGGCGCCAACGGCGCGCGCCAGCAACAGGCGCTGTCCCTCGTCGGGAGATACGCCTGCAGACAGCAAACGTCCGAAAGCGAGCTCGAGCGCATGCGCAACGCCCTGCACGGCTTGCAGGCCGGTGGTAGCGGAAATCCCGGCAAGAGTATGCGCACGGCGCAGCAACTCGTGGTCGATTTCCTCGCCTCTTTCGAGCCCTTCCTGAAGGCCCGCCACATGCCCCTGGGCTTCCGCAAGGTAGAGTTCGTAGAGGGTACGGGCGATTTCGAGCTCGCCAACCCGGACGGATTCCGGCTGCGGAGACTCTGCGGGGCTTGTTTGGGGTTCTTCGGACAACTCCGCAGCAGGCTCGGTTGCAGGCTGAGCCTGCTCAACGAAGTCAAGCTCGGGCAGCTGATCGGCCGCTGTCAATTCGTCTGCGTCAGGCTCAACCTGCTCGGCAGGAACAGCCGCTTCGACCTCTTCAGGCGCTTCGGCCAGCGGTTTCACACTGGCGGGTTCCGGAATCGCTTCTTCTTCACGGCGCAAGCCTTCGCACTGTGAAACCAGTTCCACCGCATCGTAGCCGGCATCGCCCCCCGCCTCGAGCTGGGCTACCCAATCCTTGAACAGGGTATGGCCGGACTCGAGCATCGCCAGCAGGGGCGGTGTTGCGATCTGCTCCTGCTGCAACCACTTGTTGAGGGTCTGTTCGACTGCCCAGGCCACTTCGCCCAATGCGGCGAGGCCGACCATGCGGCCGCTGCCCTTGAGGGTATGGAAGCTGCGCCGCACCGTGGTCAGGGTTTCGCGGTCATGCGGGTGGGCGACGAGTTGCGGCAGGCTGGTAGCGATGGTCGCCAGGACTTCGCGCGCTTCCTCGAGGAAGATGGCGAGCAGTTCGGCATCCAGCTCGGCGCCGCTGGCCTGGGCCAGGCGGGTGGTTTCGGCCGAGGGGGCGGCAAGCGCGGCGGTGCCCTTCTCCAGCGCGGCCTCGATGAGCGTCGGCGCCTGTTCGCTATCGATCGCCTGGATGGCGGCGCTCGCCTGCTCCGCGAGCTGTCGATCGGCGATCAGGTGGGCGTCCTCGCGCAAGGCCTCGAGATTCTGCTTGAGCTCCTCGCGCAACCCGACCTGATCCTCCTGCGGCGCGGCGCTGAGCCTGGCCGCAAGAATCTGGGTTTGCGTGAGCGCCCTGCTCACCTGCTGCTCGAGGCTCGGAATAGCTTCCTCGGCAGGCGCAGCCAGCGGCACGGGATTGAAAATGGCATCGATATCGGCCGGGCCGAACTGCAGCTTCTCGACAAAGAAGCCGAGGCCCGAAAGCTTGGCGGCCACTTCCTCGAAGTCGGCCTGCTCCGGTACGTATAACTCGTCGCGGAAAGCGGCTATGCGCGCCTCGCACTCGCGCAAGACCTCGACGGCGCGATCCTGGCCCAGCACGGTCAGGGCGCCGACGATCTGGCTCAGCGGCCGCGCCAACTGCGGCAGGTCGGCACGCAGTGCGGGGTCGCGGAAGAACGCGTCCAGGGTCTGTTCCACCACTGCCAGGCTGGCCAAGATCTCCTTCGCCACCTGGTGCATCAGCAGGCGCTCCTGCGCCTTGCGGGACATTTCGTCAAGCTGCGGCAAGGCCAGCGCCGAAAGCTCCTCGCCCCTCAGCATGGCGGCCAGGCGGCCAACCACGATGTCGGCCTGGTGCGCGAATTCAGGGCCGATCTCGGGGAAGTTCTCGAGTGCGCCGTCCAGCAGGAGCAGCGCCGTGGCGAGTTCAAGGGCAGCCGCTTCGTTCTGCCGGCGCGGCGCGGCCTGCAGGGTTTGGGCGGTTCCCAGTATCGCCGCAGCCAGTTTGGCGATCTCGGAGTGGTTGAGGTCCTTCACGCGAGCGGCGAGTTGCGCCACGCTGTCGTGGAACTGCGCCAGGGCTGCAGTCGTTCCCGCACAGTAGCGGTTCCAGTGTTCCTTGGCGCTTGCCAGCAGATCGCGTCCGGTACGCAACACCGGCTTCAGCGGCGTGATGTCGAGCGTCTCGCCGACCTGCGGGATCAGGCCATCCAGCCGATAGGCGGCGCGCACACACTCGAGATGATCCGCGCCCCGCGGCGCGCGCGCCACGTAGTAGAGAACATCGCGCATGAGGCGATCAGCCACCTTGCCCGGCCCGCCGAGCAGCTTGCGGATCTGGGCCTCGATCCGGCCGCACAGCTTCTTGACATTGACATCGATTTCGACGCCGCCGGCTGCCATGGCATCGAAGAAGGCCATGGCGGCCCACCAGAAGCTGCGCGCAACGGGCTGGGACTGGGCCCTTTCAATCATGGCGACGGCGTCGCGCATGGCCGCCACGCCGGCGGGATTCTGCTTGAGAAACTTGAGGAGGCCACGCTGGAAATCGTGCCGCGCCACCTTGATGCGGGCCTTCATCGCTGCAACACCGAGCGGCGTCGGTTCGTTCTCGCGGGCAGGCGGCCGCAAGCTCAGGTCGGGGAAGAACAGTTCGGTTGGCTGCGCCCCGGGCAAGGCGCGCGCCTGAGCAAGCTCCCGGTAAGCCGGCAGCAACCGCAGGGTCTGGTCCGGACGGCCGTCGACAAGGTCGTCGAGGTAGTGGCGCAGCGCGCTGAGTCCCTTGCTTGCCGCGGTGGTGGCAGACGGCAAGGCTTCGATAGCGCCTTCCTCGAAGCCGGCCAGCAATGCCTCCAAGGCCTCGGCGAACTGGGTGACGCCCGCAAGGCCAACGATGGCAAGCGCGCCGCGCGCCTGGCGCAGATGATTGCGCGCCAAGCTAATCTGCGTCGCATCCCGGCTGGCTTCGAACTGCTCCAGCGCCGCGCCGGCATGTTCGAGCGCCAGGTCGATCTCGCCCTTGACCCAGGTCAGCGGGCCGATGTCCAGTTCACTCGCCATATTCATGCCGGGTTACCGTGCCGATGATCGCGCTCAGATCCTGAAGCCCGCGACTGAACGCTTGAATTCCGCCGACAGGTCGGCCAGCTCGCCAATCGACAATGCGGTGCGCTGGGTGCCCTCGGAGGTCTGATCGGTAATCTTGCGAATATCCTCCATGGCGGCAGCCACGCCGGTCGCCACCTGGGCCTGCTGCTGGGTGTTGGCGGAGATTTTCGCGATCAGCTCGGCCAGTTGCTTCGATACCTCGGAAATTTCTTCCAGCGCCTGACCGGCCGCATCCGAGAGTTTGGTTCCCTCGACCACGCCCTGGGTGGAATTTTCCATGGCCGAAACCGCATCATGGGTGTCCGCCTGAATGGTCTTGACGATCGCAGCGATCTGCTTGGTCGCCTCGCCGGAACGTTCGGCCAGCCGCTGCACTTCCTCCGCAACCACCGTGAAGCCGCGTCCCGCCTCGCCGGCCGATGCGGCCTGAATGGCGGCGTTCAGCGCCAGCACGTTGGTCTGTTCGGTAATGTCCGAGATCAGTTCCACGATTTCGCCGATCTCCTGCGAGGATTCGCCCAGCCGCTTGATCCGCTTCGAGGTCTCCTGGATCTGGCCGCGGATTTCGTTCATGCCCTTGATGGAGTCTTCCACCGCGCCGGCGCCCTTCTGTGCGGCATCCAGCGACTGGCGCGCCACGCGGGCCGACTCCAGCGCGTCGTGCGACACCGCGCTCATCGACTCGGCCATTTCCAGCACGTGCACGCTGGTTTCCTGGATCTCCTTGGACTGCCGCTCCGTGGCTTCCAGCAGCTGCTTGGAAGTCTCCTGCGTGGCACCCGAGGCGGCCGCCACCTGGTCGGCGGACTCGTTGATCTGCCGCACCAGCACCGCCATTTCCTCGATGGCGTAATTGACCGAGTCGGCAATGGCGCCGGTAATGTCCTCCGTCACCGTGGTGCGCACGGTCAGGTCGCCGTCGGCGAGATCGCCCATTTCGTTCATGAGGCGCAAAATGGCCTGCTGGTTCGCCTCCCTGGCGGCATCGGCCTCGCGGCGCTGCCGTTCCGCTTCGCTGCGGCGCTGCGTGACGTCGTCGTTATATACCTTCAGCATCAGCAAGGGCATCAGCAGCGCGAGGAAGCCGGAAACCGCCAGCAGGATGGTGGGCGTCATGTCGGCGGTCGCGCGCGCGCCGATGGCCTTGAAGAGGTCTTCCGCCCGCGTCGCCAGCAGATCGGCCACCGGCAGCAGCCGCGCGCCGCCGGTCTTGGCGGCATCGATGGCCATGATGTTGAGCTCGAAATCGGTGCCGACGCCGCCGATGATGTCGATGGCATTCTGCAGATCAGGGCGATCCTTGGCATCGACTGCCGCCAGTGCCGCGGGCGCCTGCTCATTGAGGGTCCGGATGTTGCCCCGCAGCACGTCGAAGGCTTCGAGGTGCTGCGGCGGCGGCAGCAGCAGGATGGCGCGCGAGCGGCGTGAAGCAGCGCCGGCTGCCTTGGCCAATTCTTGCAGCGCCGGGCGATCCGTCGCAAGCCTGTTTATCGTCGCATGCGCCGCCGCCGCCTTGTTGCCGCTGGCATGGAGCGCCTTCAGTTCGGCTTCGCGGTCGAGAATCGCCGCCAGGGCCTTATCCACCGATGTCCAGACCTCGGCAACCTCATTCACCGCCGGGCGCAAGTCGTCGCCGACCGGTGCGACGGTGACGCCATCCTGCGTACCGCCCTTGAGCAGCGTCGTTACCAGCGTGCCGAAGTGGGCGCGGCCGGTGCGCATGGCGCCGAAATCCTCGGGAGACGCCTGCAGCGACAGCCGCACCGCGCCCTTGCCCATCAGTTGCGAGAAGGAGCGCATTTCCGCCACGATGGCGCGGTGGTTGTCGCGCGTTTCGGTGTCGCGGATTTGCTGCCAGAGCGTAAGGATGAACAGCGCCAGGAAGAATGCCGCACTGCCGCCGAGAATCTGCAGCTGCCGGGTGGCCGACAGATGGCCGATGAACGGCATCCTGAACACGCTGCCCTGCTTCACCTGACCCTGGGAAACGCCTCCGGCCGCTTGGGACGCTGCGGCGGGTTCGGCGGGCTTGGCACCGCTGGCCGCAGCCTGCGGCGAAGTCTTGTTGCTGCGACCGAAGGTCGGCAGTTTGAAGGGTAGCTTGAAGGCCATGATTGGTTATCCCCTGATTACACTCTTGTGATTTGCTTCACGCGGCAACGTTGAGAAATTCCTGATCCTCGAGCAGCGGCCTGAGGCGCAAGCGGGTCCACGCCTGTCCGCTGCCATCGACATAGCGGGTGCCGACCCAGGCCGGCATATCGCCGGCAACGGCTTCTTCCTGCATGCCGGCCAGGTTCTTGAGGCCCAGGGTGCGGTTGACCAGCAGGGCGCTGTTGACGCCGTGCCGGGCGCCGACCAGGAGCAGGCGCGCAGCGCTGTTCCTGGGCGTCGCCTCGCCGCCGCGGAAGGCGGAAAAATCGACCACGCTGTAGAGCACGCCGCGGACGTTGGCCACCCCGGCAAACCAGGACTTGGTCAGCGGCACCGCAGTGAGCGGGGGCAGAGGCAGCACTTCGCCGGAATCCGACAGTTCGAGCAGATAGCGCTCCTTGCCGGCGACGGCGCCGAGCAGCGCCTGCACGGCCTCGCCGCGATGGGCGCTGGTCAGCCGTTCCGCCAGATCGGCCTGGAATTCCTTCAGGCTTACTCGTTTGGCCATGCTCTGCCCGGCTTCCGCGTTAGCCCAGCGCAGCGATCTTGGCCAGCAGGACTTCGGGATCGATCGGCTTGACCATGTAATCGCTCGCCCCCTGGCGCATGCCCCAGATCTTGTCGGTTTCCTGGTCCTTGGTGGTGCACATGATGACGGGGATCTTCTGCGTCGCCGGATCGCGCGCGATGGAGCGCGTGGCCTGGAAGCCGTTCATGCCGGGCATGACGACATCCATGAGAATCAGGTCGGGCGATTGATCCTTTGCCATGGCGACGGCCTCTTCGCCGCTCTCGGCGGTGATGATGTGGAAGCCGTTTTTGCTGAGCAGTTCGGTGAGGACATGGCGCTCGGTGGGCGAGTCATCGACGACGAGGATTTTCTTGATGGGCATCTGGTTTCCTTGGTTAGGTTAATTGGTTGAATTCGCAGCGTGGGCGGCCACCGTCCTGATGAGGCTTTCCTTGGTGAAAGGCTTGGTCAGGTATTCGTCCGAGCCCACCATGCGGCCGCGCGCGCGGTCGAACAGGCCGTCCTTGGAAGACAGCATGATCACCGGGGTGCTGGCGAAACGGGGGTTTTTCTTGATCAGGGCACAGGTCTGGTAGCCATCCAGGCGCGGCATCAGGATGTCGCAGAAAATCACTGCGGGGTGGTGGTCGGCGATCTTCGCCAGGGCATCGAAACCGTCTTCGGCGACCAATACCTGACAACCGGCCTGCACCAGAAAGATTTCGGCGCTTTTCCGGATGGTGTTGGAATCATCGATCACCATCACCTTGATGCCTTTCAAATCATCAGATACGGACAACTCCCACGCCTCCCTATGCGCGTCATGTCACTTGTGATGCCATACACAAGGCTAATGCCGCGCCGACTATACTTCAAATGCTGCATGATTCCTTGGATTTTCGCATTTGCCCATGTCAAGCTGTGTCATAAATACACCAGCGGGGATGTAGTTGAAATGTCGACCAAGCTGTCTGGAAATCCCTTGCGGCCTTGGTCTGGTTCCGCTTACGCTAAAATGGACCGCTTCCAATACCCAGCCGACCGCGTGCATGCCGATGTCAATCAAACCCCCTGATCCGGTGCCGCCCGCAGTGCCCAATGGACGCACGGCGGGAGCCGTTGAACCCATAGTGCTCAGCTTCGCGGCCGCCGATCCTACCTGCGGCGCCGGGCTGCAGGCCGATCTGCTGACGCTGGCCGCTCACGGCTGCCATCCGCTGACCGTGCTGACCGCCGTGACCGTTCAGGACACGGCTGGCGTGGAAGCGATCCTGCCGATGGCGGGCGGCTGGGTCGCCGACCAGGCGCGCGCGCTGCTCGAGGACATGCCGGTGGCCGCCATCAAGATCGGCATGCTCGGCAGCATCGAGGCTGTCGTCGCCGTGGCCGAGGTGCTCTCCG
>CAYYHO010000025.1:0-11540 GCA_964471725.1 uncultured Methyloversatilis sp.
CTGCTTGAAGAGGGCAAGGCTGGGCATTGCGGAATTTTACGCCGTCCCTTCCCCGGCGCCGTCCAGCCAGCGCCGACTTTTTTGACTGTTCCTTCGCCAGTGCTGCAGGCCTCGAATTGTGCAATCATGAACACGATGCCTCATGGAGGAGCAACGGGTGCAAGCGTGCAAGTGATCGGTATCCTGCTCGGAATTGCCGCAGCGACTTACGCGGGGCTGGCCCTGGTGCTGTTCCTCTTCCAGCCCGGCCTCGTCTATTTCCCTGAAGTCGGCCGCGAAATCGTCGCCACGCCGCAACAGGCGGGCATGCCCTACGAGGAAGTCCGGCTGACCACGGGCGACGGGGTCGCGCTGCACGGCTGGTTCGTCCACGCCAGCGCGCCGGCGCGCGGTACGGTGCTGTTTCTTCACGGCAATGCCGGCAACATCTCGCACCGGCTCGACTCGCTGCTCATGTTCCATCGCCTCGGCTACAACACGCTGATCGTCGATTACCGCGGCTACGGCAACAGCGCCGGCAAGCCGACCGAGCAGGGCACCTACCTCGATGCGGAAGCAGCCTGGCTTTACCTGACGCAGCAACGCCAGGTGTCCGCCGCCAGCATCGTGCTGTTCGGCGAATCGCTGGGCGGCGCGGTGGCCGCCTGGCTGGCCAGCCGCCAGCCGCCGGCGGCGCTGGTCATCGCCTCTTGCTTCACTTCCGTGCCCGATCTGGCCGCCGACCTCTATCCCTACCTGCCGGTACGCTGGCTGGCGCGCTTTCGCTACGACACCCGCGCCTACCTGCAGGCCGCCGCCGGCGTTCCCGTCCTGGTTGCGCACAGCCCCGGCGACGAGATCGTCCCCTTCCGGCACGGGCGCGCACTCTATGAGGCGGCAACCGGGCCAAAGCGGTTCCTGGCGCTTGCCGGCGGCCATAATGAGGGCTTCATTTTCATGCGCGAGGAATGGGTGCAGGCGCTGGGCGGGTTCCTGAGCGATCACGTCAGGGTTCCCTGACGCACTCGACTCTGCCTGGCCGCCATGATCCACGCGCCTGGATCGCTCGAGGCATACAATACGCGCTTGACGGAGCCCTGCAGGGGATCCCGGTCAAGCCGATACAGGATCGCGATACAGGATCGCTCATGGTGACTGCGGAAACGACACGCCAGAAAATCCGGCAGCAGCAGGATCTGCCCACGCTGACGCCCGACGTGCAGCGCATCCTGGCCGCCTGCGAAGACAGCGAGATCGGCCTGGGCGCGCTCGCCGAAGTGCTGGCGGAATCGCCCACCATCGCGGCGCGCCTCCTCGGCCTGGCCAATTCCGCGTTTTACGCTCAGCGCGGCGGCGTGCAATCGTTGCCGAAAGCAATCTCGCTGCTCGGCTTCGTGACCGTCAAGAGCATAGCCACCGGACTGGCGCTCGCGGGAAAGTTCGACACGAAGCGATGTCCGTCGTTTCGCCCCGGCCGCTACTGGATGTCATCGGCATTGTCGGCGACGCTCGCGCAGCGGATTGCACCGCTGGTCTCCGCAGCTATCCGTCCGCCAGCCGACACCGCCTATCTGGCCGGCCTGTTGCACAACATCGGGCTGCTGGCGCTGGTGCACATCCATCCCGCCGAGATGGAGCAGGCCTTCGCCGCACATGCCGCAGCGCCCGAGATTACTCTCGGCGCCCACATCCGGAGCGTGCTGGGCACCGACCACTACGAGGCCGGGGTCTGGCTGGGCAGCCAGTGGAATTTCCCGCCCGAACTGCTGCTGGTGATGGAACATCGTCACAACCCGGCCTATCGCGGCGATCACTGGCCGCTGGTGCTGCTGGAAGGACTCGCCTGCCAGTGGGCCGATTGCATCACGGGCGGGAAGACCGGCTTCGTCGAGTGGGTTGACAGCGTCGACGCCCTGGGCCTGGATGAACCCGCCGTCGAACAGGCCTGGCAAGGCATGTACGACCAGCTCGACCGCATCCGCGCCGTCTCGGCGGCGTTTTCATCCCACTGATCCACGAACCGGCTGGTTTCAGGCTTTCAACAATTCGGCACGTCCGCCCAGCCAGCGGAGCAGATGCCGCTCGGCATGCGTCGGCCAGTCGGCCAGCATTTCTTCGGCTACGGCGCGGGCCGTTGCGACCAGTTCCGCGTCCTCCAGATCGGCAAAGCGCAGCAGCGGCAGGCCGCTTTGCCGGCTGCCGACGAATTCGCCAGGGCCGCGCAGATGCAAGTCCTGCCGCGCGATTTCGAAACCGTCGCTGTTTTCGTAGATGATCTTGAGACGCGCCCGCGCGGTCTCCGACAGCGGCGTTTCGTACAGCAAAATGCAGGCCGATTCGGCGGCGCCGCGGCCGACGCGGCCGCGCAACTGGTGCAACTGGGCGAGGCCGAAGCGCTCGGCATGTTCGATGACCATCAGGCTGGCATTCGGCACATCGACCCCGACCTCGATCACGGTCGTCGCCACCAGCAATTGGATCTCGTTGCGCACGAAAGCTGCCATGACCGCAGCCTTTTCGGCAGGCTTGAGGCGGCCATGCACAAGGCCGATGCGCAGATCGGGCAATTCGGCGCACAGGTGCGCGTAGGTCTCTTCGGCCGTTTTCAGCTGCAGGGCTTCGGACTCTTCGATCAGCGGGCAGACCCAGTAAACCTGCTGTCCCTGCCGGCAGGCGAGCCGGACGCGGCCGGTGATTTCCGCGCGCCGCGCGGCGCTCACCAGCTTGGTGACCACCGGGCTGCGGCCGGGCGGCAGTTCATCCAGCACGGAAACATCCAGGTCGGCGTAGTAGCTCATCGCCAGGGTGCGCGGGATGGGCGTCGCCGACATGGCCAGCTGGTGGGCGTGCAGGCCCTTTTGCTTGAGGGCGAGGCGCTGGCGCACGCCGAAGCGGTGCTGCTCGTCGACAATGGTGAGGCCTAGCCGGGCGAATTCGACATTTTCCTCGATCAAGGCATGGGTGCCCACCACCAGGGGAACATGGGGTGCCGTCCCGCCAGCGCCGACTTTTTCCAGCGCCGCCGCCTTGTCGCGCTTTTTCCGGCTGCCCGAAAGCCAGGCGATCTCGATCCCCAGCGGGGAGAGCCAGCCGGCCAGCTTTCTGTAATGCTGCTCGGCGAGGATCTCGGTCGGCGCCATCAGGGCGGCCTGGTGGCCGGCTTCCACCGCCTGCAGCATCGCCAGCGCGGCCAGCACCGTCTTGCCGCTGCCAACATCGCCCTGCAGCAGGCGCTGCATCGGATGGGGGGCGGCGAGGTCGCGGCTGATTTCCTGCCAGACATGCGCCTGCGCTCCGGTCAGCCGGAACGGCAGGGCCGCCAGCAGGCGTCCGGTCAGCGCACCCGTACCGGTCAACTGCGGCGCCATCCGGGCGCGGCGGATCGCGTAGGCCTGCCGCAGCGAAAGCTGCTGGGCCAACAACTCGTCGAAGGCGATGCGCCGACGGGCTGCCCTTGCTGCCCGTTCGGCCCGGGCACCGACTGCTGGCGACCCCTCCGCAGACCCGTCAAGACAGACCGGCGCTTCATGCAGTAAGCGCACGCTCTCGGCAAACCCTTGCAGTTGCAATCGCTCGACAATATCAGTCGGCAAGGTTTCGCCGAGGTCGCTTTCCTCCAGAGCCCGCTGTATCAGGCGGCGCAGCGTCGCCTGTCCAAGTCCGGCGGTGGTCGGATAGACCGGCGTCAGGGCAGTCGGCAAGGCCTCGTCGCCCTGCACCACACGGAAGCGCGGATGGATGATTTCGTCGCCCCAGAATCCGCCGCGCACCTCGCCGAAAATCCTCAGCCGCACGCCGGGCTGCAGCATTTTCTGCTGGTTGGGATAGAAATTCAGGAAGCGCAGCAGCAAGGCGCCCGAGCTGTCCTCGGTGCGGCACACCAGTTGGCGGCGCGGGCGATAAACGATCTCGCTGGAGACGACGGCGACCTCGAACTGCGCCGCCACGCCCGGCAGGGCAGCGGACACCGGCGTCAGGCGGGTCTCGTCCTCGAAACGCAGGGGCAGATGCAGCACCAGATCGGCCTGGCTGGACAGGCCGAGCCGCTTGAGCTTATCCGCGACGCCCGGCGTGGCGCCGGGCAAGGCGGTCTTCCCGGCAACGGCGGTAAGGCTTTTGTCAGCCAATCACCAACACTGCATCGGCTTCGACGAGGGCGCCGCGCGGCAGTTCCTTGACGCCAACGGCGGCACGCGCCGGGAACGGTTCCTTGAAGCAGGTCGCCATCGCGCTGTTGACCTTGGCGAAGTTCGCCAAGTCGGTCAGATAAACATTCAGCTTCACCGCGGCATCAAGCGACGTGCCGGCCGCCACGGCAACCGCCTGCAGGTTGGCGAATACCCGCTCGATCTGGGCATCGATGCCCTCGACCATCTGCATGGTGGCCGGATCGAGGCCGATCTGCCCGGAAACATAGACGGTATCGCCAACCCGCACGGCCTGGGAATAGGTGCCGATCGCCGCGGGGGCATTGGGGGTGCTGATGATCTGGCGCGGCATGGCTCATACCTCCGTAGAGCCGCCCAAAGGGGGCAGCAAATCGATATTGCGCGCGTGGGGGGGCATCTTTTTCTCCGGCTTATTCAGGCGCCTTGAGCGTTACCTGGTAGTTGAGGTTGGCAAACACGTGCTGGATGCCGCGCCGCGCGCCCACGTTCAGCACCAGCGGGGCCTTCAGATTGGCGCGCAAGGGGCCAGTCCCTCCCGGCAGGGCATCCTTGGCGAGGATGACTACGACAGCGGCCCCGGCAGGGTCCTGCAGCGCCAGCAATGCGGTTTCCGCATCGGAAAGCACGATTTCGTAACTGAAGCCGAACAGGGCCGGATCGGCAATATTGAAGGCAACGGCCGGGTCATCCAGCGATTGCAGGATGAAGTAGCGCGGCAGGTCTCCGGCAGCGGTTTCCGGGTGATGCAGGCTGTAACGGCGCAAAGCTTCGAAGCCGGCCAGGCCGGAGGGAAACTCGATGATCCGGTCGGGCGCGACATCCTGCGCGCCGATCTGACTGGAAGCGGGGGCATGGATATTCATCACGGACACAGTTTATCTCCTTACCAGCATGCCTTCATCGAGGCCAAGGGATTTCAGCTTGGCGCGTGCGGCGTCCGCTTCGGCGCGCGTGGCGAAGGGCCCCACCTGCACCCGCGACTCGATCTGCGCAGGAATGCCGGCCTGGTGCAGGCGGGCGAGCAGTTCCTCGGCATTGGCGTGGTTGCTGAAAACACCCACCTGCACCAGAAACCGGCGCGCCGCTTCGCCGGCCTGCGCCAGGGGCCGCGCGGGCGGCGCGGCCGCCTTGGCGCTGCCTGGAGCATCGCGCTCCGGCATGACGCGCGCGATCTCGCGCTGGGCATCGGGTTTCTGGAGCGCCGCTGCCGGTGGAGAGGGCTTTATCGCCGCCGAACGCGCCGTGGCTGGCGGTGTGACCGGTTTGGCCGCTTTCAGGGGTTGTTCTGCCGGTCCCAGGCTGCGTGGCGTATCCGTGCGTTCGGGAATTGCCGCCGGCGCGGTCTCGGCAAGCTTTTCGTCGGCCGCCGGCTTTGCCGCTGCCTGCTCCGGTGCTTCCGCCGGCTTCTCCGTTGCAGCCGGTGCGGCTGGCTGGACGACATCGCCGGGGTTGATGGGTATGGGCGGCGGCGCAGGCGCCGCAGCCATCTTCGGCATGGCCGGAGCCTGGGGTTTGTTGAGCGAGTCGTACACCGCCAGGCCGCCCAGCAGGCCGACGATCACCACGCCGGCAACCGCAATGCGCGACAGCAGCCGCTTCTTCAGCGCATCGTCGTCGTCAGTCGCCGCGGCGGTTGTCGAATGGCTTGTTTCCGTCGTCTGCGGCGTATAGGTCAGCGCCATGTTCATCTTCCTCCTTGAAGTTCCTGTCGCCCCGGCTCAAGGCCTGTACCAGTTCGGCCTCCGCCAGCGAGATATCCAGATGGTCGGCGACAGCCTGGGCGGACAGCCCGCGCTGGGCGAGTTCCATTGCCTCCGCATATTGCGGGGACACCCGCTGCGCCACCCGCAGATCTTCCAGTTCTGCACGCAGGTCCTCGATCTCCGTGCGCATGCGCTGGATTTCCTGCTCCATTTCCGAACGCGCCAGATGCTCGGCCAGATGCTCGCCGAAACCGCCGGGCTTGGCTGCGGCGGCCCGAGTTTCGCCAGGCGATGCTGCGACGGGCTGTTCGCCCGCCGGTTCCATGCTGCCGAACAGGGCCCGCACATCCGTCCACTCCGCGGCGGGCGACGCTTTTTCTGCTGCCGCACCCTCCGATTCCGCGGCTTCGGCAGCGGGCTGCGGAAGCGGTCGCGCCAGCTCCGGTTCCTGCATGACGGTGGATGCGGGCCTGCTACGACCGATCTGGACAAACTTGAGCAGCAGCACCAGCAGATAGATCAGAGCCCCTGCCAGCAGCAGGAAAATCGACTCCCGTACGCCGAATGCGATCCCGTCCATCACTGCTCGCGATCACCCGCCGGATCGGGTGAGCAGGCCCCCGGCTGATTCGCTGCAGAGGCATGCTGGAAGCTGTCGAGAAAAAGGGCCATAAGGGTCGAAGGCAGGCGTTAAGCGCCCGGCGAGGGGCAGGCTGAGTCAATCATAGCCTTGCGGTAAACCCCCAAAAAGCGGAGCAGGGCGCGGTTTCCAGCATGTTTCTGCCACTCGCCCCCCCAGGAACTTGAAATTGCGCCCGCTCTCTGCTTGAAGTTCTCTAAGCAGTCCTCACATCCCGTTACAAATAGCGGCTTGGCACAGGGAACTGCGGCCTTACTCGCACGGTCGCAGGCATGACCAAGAAAATAGATTGAAAGGATACTCTCCATGAACCCAGCAAACCCCAGGCGGCTGACCCTGATCGAAGTGTTGCAACCCCGGAGCTTCAAGGCCACTCCCGAGCGCTCGCGGGTGACCCGCACGATCGTGCAACCGGAAATCGATGCGTTCGAGCAGATGGAAGCCCAGGCCGGCAACACGGCAGAAAAGTCGGCGCTGGTGGAACGGCAGTCCGAGCCGCTTAAGCAGCGGCTGGCCGCGGCGGCGGCGCAACTGGCGCCGCAATTGGTCGGCGCCTGATCAGCCCGGCCCGGCAGCCGGCACGGGTCGCTTGCTGCCATCCGCATTGAGGCAAACGTAGGTCAGCGTCGCCTCGGTGACCTTCACCACGATGGGATGCGCCGGGTTGCGCTCGGCAAACACCTGCACATCGACGGTTATCGAAGTGCGGCCCGTATGGGTGATCAGGGCGTAGAAACTCACCACATCACCGACGGAAATCGGCTGTTTGAATAAAAAGGAATTGACGGCCACCGTCGCGATGCGACCCCGCGCCCGGCGCATCGCCGGGATGGCCCCGGCAATATCGACCTGGGCCATCACCCAGCCGCCGAAGACATCGCCGGAGGCATTCACGTCGGCCGGCATCGGCATCACCCGCAATACCGGCTCCTCGTCCTTGACAAACACGTCCGCATGCTGGATGTCCATGGCGCGGATCATACCCTCCGATTGCTAGAATTTGTCCATGCGCCGCGACATCGCCCTGCCTGCCCCGCCACCAACGCAACGCCATGATTGGCAAACCGTCAGGACGCTGCTGCCCTACCTGCTGCAATGGCGCGGGCGGATCCTGCTGGCGCTGGCTTGCCTGATCGGCGCCAAGCTGGCCAACGTTGCCGTTCCCCTGATCTTCAAGGACATCATCGACGGTTTCGCCCCTGACAGCAAAGTTCAGGCCCTTCTGCTGGTGCCGGTGGCCCTGATTGCCGCCTATGGCGTTTTGCGCTTCTCGGTTTCCCTGTTTACCGAGTTGCGCGAACTTCTGTTCACGCGCATCACCCAGCAGGCGGTGCGCACCATCGCCCTGCAGGTTTTCGAGCACCTCCACCAGTTGTCACTGCGCTTCCACCTGGAGCGCCAGACCGGCGGGCTGACCCGCGACATCGAACGCGGCACGCGCGCCATCGGCTCGCTGATCAGCTACACGATCTACTCGATCCTGCCCACCCTGGTCGAGGTGGCGCTCGTGCTCGGCATTCTGGCGACACGCTATGAGCCCAGCTTCGTCCTCATCGCCACCGCGACGCTGATCGTGTATGTCATCTTCACCATCCTGCTGTCCAACTGGCGCGTGCTGATTCGCCGCGAGGTGAATGAACTCGATTCGGCCGCCAACACCCGCGCCATCGACAGCCTGCTGAACTACGAAACCGTCAAGTACTTCAACAACGAAGGCTGGGAAAAGGAACGCTACGACCAGCAGATGCAAAAATGGGCGGCGGCGCAGATCAGGAGCCAGTTCTCCCTTTCCTATCTCAACCTGGGCCAGGCCGCGATCATCGCCATCGGCGTGTCCCTGATGATGTGGCGCGCGGCAGAGGGTGTGGCGAACGGCAGCATGACGATCGGCGATATCGTGCTGGTGAATGCCTTTCTGATCCAGCTCTATATTCCGCTGAATTTTCTGGGTGTGCTGTACCGCGAAATCCGCCAGTCATTGACCGACATCGAGCGGCTGTTCGGCCTGCTCAACGAAAACCGCGAGATCCGCGATGCCGAGGATGCGCGTACGCTTGAAACAGACCAGCGGGGCGCCTGCACCGTCAGTTTCGATCATGTCAGCTTTGCCTACGAACCGCGCCGCCAGATCCTGCACGACGTCAGCTTCGTAATCCCCGCCGGACGCACGCTGGCCATAGTCGGACACAGTGGCGCCGGTAAGAGCACCCTGTCGCGCCTGCTGTTCCGTTTCTACGACGTCAATGTGGGCGCCATCCGGATCAACGGGCAGGATATCCGCCAGCTGTCGCAGGCTTCGTTGCGCTCCGCCATCGGCATCGTGCCGCAGGACACCGTGCTGTTCAACGACACCCTGGCCTACAACATCCAGTATGGCCGCCCCTCGGCCAGCAACGACGAAGTCAGGTTCGCCGCCCGCGCCGCTCATCTCGATGGCTTCATCGAAGGTCTGCCCGACGGCTATGACACACGGGTCGGCGAACGTGGGCTCAAGCTGTCCGGCGGTGAGAAGCAGCGCGTCGCCATCGCACGCACACTGCTCAAGAACCCCCCCATCCTGATCTTCGACGAGGCTACCTCGGCACTCGATTCCCAGACCGAAAAATCGATCCAGGCCGAACTGGAACAGGTTGCGCGTGGCCGCACCACGCTGATCATTGCGCACCGCCTGTCCACTGTCATGAATGCGGACGAAATTCTGGTTCTCGACCAGGGCCGCATTATCGAGCGCGGCGCGCACCGGGCCCTCCTGGAACGCGACGGCGCCTATGCCCGGATGTGGGCCTTGCAACAACAGGAGAGCCGCCAGCTTGCCGCGGAAGATAAATAAAATGCCGGCTGATGCCGGCATTTTCTTGAAGCGCTACACTACCTCACTCGGCAGCAGGTGCTTCTCCGGCAGCTTCCTCCGGTCGATCGAGCAGTTCGACATACGCCATGGGCGCATTGTCGCCAACCCGGAAGCCCATTTTCAGAATCCGCAGGTAGCCGCCATTGCGGTTCGCATAGCGCGGGCCAAGCACAGAGAAAACCTTGCCGACAATTTCACGATCGCGCAGGCGGTCGAATGCGAGGCGGCGATTGGCCAGCGACGGTTTCTTGCCCAGCGTGATGATGGGTTCCACGACGCGGCGCAGTTCCTTTGCCTTGGGCAGGGTTGTTTTGATGACCTCATGCCGCAACAATGAAACTGTCATGTTGCGCAGCATCGACTGGCGATGCGAAGAAGTGCGGTTGAGTTTTCTTAATCCGTTACCGTGACGCATGCTACTTCCCTTTCACTTATACGGTCGCCGCTCTATGCTTGCGACCGGTTAATTTTTGTTGTGAATGTCGAATTGTTGCGGGCCAGATTCAGCCCATCTTTTCCAGGCCGACGGGCGGCCAGTTTTCCAGCTTCATGCCCAAAGTCAGGCCGCGCGAAGCCAGAACTTCCTTGATTTCGTTCAGGGATTTGCGGCCGAGATTCGGCGTTTTCAGCAGTTCGGTTTCCGTGCGCTGGATCAGATCGCCGATATAGTAAATATTTTCGGCCTTCAGGCAGTTCGCGGAACGCACCGTCAGTTCGAGGTCGTCGACCGGGCGCAACAGGATCGGATCGACCGTCGATTGTTTGGGTGCCTCGATGGAAATCGGGGTGCCTTCCAGGTCGGAGAAGACCGAAAGCTGGTCCATCAGGATGCTGGCCGCATAGCGGATCGATTCTTCCGGATCGATGGCGCCATTGGTTTCGATATCGATGACAAGTTTGTCCAAGTCGGTACGCTGCTCGACGCGCGCAGCCTCGACCTGGTAGCTGACACGGCGGACCGGGCTGAAGGAAGCATCGACAAGAATGCGGCCGATCGTCTTGTTCTCTTTCGACGTCGTGCGCACGTTGGCCGGCACGTAACCACGCCCTGCTTCTACTTTGATCTGCATATCCAGTTTCCCGCCAGGAGCCAGATGGGCGATCACATGATCGGGGTTGATGATTTCGATGTCGTGGTTGGCCTGAATATCGGCAGCAGTGACCACCACTTCGCTGCTGTCGGCCTTTTTCGACAGCGTCAGGGTGGTTTCGCCGCGATTATGCAAGCGCAAAACCACCCCCTTCAGATTCAGCATGATGTCGACGACGTCCTCGCGCACGCCCTCAAGCGTCGAGTATTCGTGCAGCACACCGTCAATGGACATTTCCGTCACCGCCGCGCCGGGCATGGACGACAGGAGTATACGGCGCAGCGCATTGCCAAGGGTGTGGCCATAGCCCCGTTCAAAGGGCTCCATAACGACACGGGCATGCAGGGGCGAAAGTGCCTGGACGTCGATGATGCGGGGTTTCAGAAGCGCGTGACTTTGCATCTTCGTTCCTCAAATAGACAAATGCGCCCGCGGGCGATATGCCCCCAGGCGCAAGAGAATGGAATTAACGCGAGTACAACTCGACCACAAGGCCTTCCTTGATGGTGGGCGGCAGTTCGTCACGAGCCGGGTAAGCCTTGAAGGTTCCTTTTCCGGCTTTGATGTCAACCTCGATCCACTCTGGAAAACCGCGAGATTCGGCAGCTTCCATGGCGGATTTCGTGCGCAAATGCACCCGGGCAGCATCGGTGAGCTGGATCGTGTCGCCGGGCATCACATTGTATGAAGGGATATTGACGCGCTTGCCATTGACCAGAACGCCATTATGACGAACGATCTGGCGCGACTCGGCACGCGAAGCGCCGAAACCCATCCGGTAGGCGACTGAGTCGAGACGGCTTTCGAGTAGCTGGAGGAGGTTCTCGCCGGTTTGTCCCTTGCGGCGACTGGCTTCAGCGAAGACCTTGCGGAACTGGCGCTCGAGAACACCATAGAGGCGACGGATTTTCTGCTTTTCGCGCAGTTGCTGACCATAGCCGGAAAGGCGCTGGCCCGATTTCTGGCCATGCTGGCCAGGCGCGTAAGAACGGCGCTCGATAGAGCATTTGTCAGTAAAGCACTTCTCGCCCTTGAGGAAGAGCTTTTCCCCCTCACGACGACATTGACGGCATTTTGGATCTAGATTGCGGGCCACTGGGCGGGTCT
>CAYYHO010000026.1:0-10952 GCA_964471725.1 uncultured Methyloversatilis sp.
CTTCGGCGCGCCGGTGCTGCTCAATGTCAATGTGCCGGATGTGCCCTACGCAGCCTTGAAGGGCGTGCGCGTCACGCGCCTCGGGCGCCGTCACAAGGCCGAGCCGGTCGTGCGGCAAATGTCGCCGCGCGGCGAAACCGTTTACTGGATCGGCGCCGCCGGGCCGGCCGCCGATGCCGGCGAGGGCACCGATTTCCATGCGGTCGAGCGCGGCTGGGTGTCGGTGACCCCCCTGCAGGTCGACCTGACCCACACCGGGCAACTGGGCCGCGTGCGGGGGTGGCTCGGCGTGCTCGAGGCGGCGGCTACGCCATGACGGCCCTGTCCGGCATCGGCATGACCTCGCAGCGCACGCGCACGCGCATGATCGAGCGCCTGCGCGAGCAGGGCATCAAGAACGAGTCGGTGCTGGCGGCGATGGCCGCCGTGCCGCGCCACATTTTCGTCGATGAAGCGGCGGCCCATCGCGCCTATGAAGACACTGCCCTGCCGCTGATTCTCGGCCAGACGATCTCGCAGCCCTACATCGTCGCGCGCATGATCGAACTGCTGCTTGACGGCCGTGCCAGCCTCGGCAAGACGCTCGAGATCGGCGCCGGCTGCGGCTACCAGACCGCGGTGCTGGCGCAGCTGACGCGCGAGGTGTTCGGCGTCGAACGGCTGGCGCCCCTGCTGGCGCGCGCGCGGGAGAACATCAAACAGCTCGGGCTGCCGTTCATCCGCCTCAAGCACGCCGACGGCATGGGCGGGCTGCCGGAGGCGGCGCCCTTCGACTCGATCGTCGTCGCGGCTGCCGGCGTCAGCATTCCCCAGTCGCTGCGCGATCAGCTCGCGCCGGGGGGGCGGCTGGTGATCCCCGTCGGCGGACGCGAGCAGGTATTGCGGCTGATCGAACGCACGCCCGCCGGCTGGGCGGAAACGAACTTCGACGCGGTGCGCTTCGTGCCGCTGTTGCCGGGAGTCGGTTGATGCTGAAGCGAATACCTTTGCTGGTCGTTGTGCCGCTGCTGGCGGGTTGCGGCGCCATGACTTCCGCACCGGTTGGCGAAGAGCGCGTGCCGGTGCGTATCGAGGCGCCGCGGCCGGGCGCCGCGCTGCCTCCGGCTGCCCCGCCCGGAGACAAGTTCTACGTCGTCAAGAAGGGCGATACGCTCTACGGCATCGCGCAGAACCACGGCGTCACCACCCGCGACCTCGTGGCCTGGAACACGCTCGACAATGCCAGCCGCATCACGATCGGCCAGCGCCTGCGCGTCAATGCCCCGACCCCCCCTGCACCTGCTGCGCCTGCGGCAGCCGGGATGGCGGCGCCGGGCAGTGCTGAAGTGCAGCCCATCACGCTCGGCGGCCCCGTGGTCGGCCGCCCGCTCGATGGTGCCGTCTCCAGTCCACGCGGCGATCCGGCTGGTGCCGTCTCCAGTCCACGCGGCGATCCGGCTGGTGCCGTCTCGCCAGGGCCGACTTTTTCACCGGGCGATTCGGAAACCCTCAAGGCGTCACCCAAGGGCGGCAAGCTGCCTTACTCCGAGGCGAATCTGGCCCGCCTGAAGGCGCAGTCCACCGGCCCTGTTGCGCCGCTCCCTCCGGTTGCCAGGGTGGATGAAAAACCTGCTCCTCCGCCGTCGGCGCCGGCTCCCGCGCCGGCGCCACCCGCCGCTCCGGGCGACATCGAGTGGTCCTGGCCCGCGACCGGGAAGCTGCTTGCCGGCTTCAGCGAAGGCGGTGATGGCAAGGAAGCCAACAAGGGCATCGACATCGCCGGCAGGATCGGCGATGCGGTACTGGCGGCGGCCCCCGGCAAGGTGGTGTATGCGGGCAGCGGCCTGCGCGGCTACGGCAACCTCGTCATCGTGCGTCATAACGACGCTTTTCTTTCCGCCTATGCCCACAACAGCCGCATCCTGGTGAAGGAGGGGCAAACCGTGACGCGCGGCCAGAAGATCGCCGAAATCGGCAATTCCGATGCCGACCAGCCCAAGCTGCATTTCGAGGTGCGCCAGCGGGGCAAGCCGGTCGATCCGCTCAAGTTCCTGCCGCCGCGCTGATGGCCATCCCCGCTGCCGACGATCGCGACGAAATCTGCGACAGCCCGACTGTCGCGGAGGGCGATGAAGTGCATGACCTGGCCCACGAGGTGAGTGGCAAGGAAGGCTTCCTCGACGATGTCACCCAGCTGTATCTCAAGGAGATCGGCGCCACTGCGCTGCTGACCCCGACCCAGGAACTGGCGCTGGCGCGTGCCGTGCGCCAGGGCGATTTTGCCGCGCGCCAGCACATGATCGAAGCCAACCTGCGGCTGGTCGTGAGTATCGCCAAGCACTACCAGCATCGCGGCATTCCGCTCGACGACCTCATCGAGGAGGGCAATCTCGGGCTGATCCACGCCCTGGAGAAATTTGATCCCGAACGCGGGTTCCGCTTCTCCACCTATGCGACCTGGTGGATCCGCCAGAACGTCGAGCGCGCCATCATGAACCAGTCGCGCACCATCCGCCTGCCGGTGCATGTCGTCAAGGAACTGAACGCGGTGCTGCAGACCCTGCGCCGGCTGGGTGTCGACCCGGGCGACGATGCCTCGGCGCTGGATACCGTGGCGCGCCTGCTGCACAAGCCGGTGGAGGAAGTCCGCTACATCCTCTCGCTCAACGAGCGCACCACTTCGCTGGATGCGCCGCTGGACATCGACCCGACCCTGTGCGTGGCGGATGCGCTGGCGGACGAGGGCGCCATCGACCCGGAAGTGTCTGCCGAGCAGGTCGAGATCGACCTGCATGTCGCCGCCTGGGTAGGCGATCTGTCGGAGCGGCACCGGCGCGTCGTCGAGGCGCGCTACGGCCTGAACGGCCAGGACATCGCCACGCTCGAAACCCTGGCGCTCGAACTCGGGGTGACGCGCGAACGCGTGCGCCAGTTGCAGATGGAGGCGCTCGGCCGCCTGCGCCAGCGTCTGGCGCGGCAGGGCATGGACGTGCGTGCCCTGCTTTAGCCTTGTTTCTGCCAGGCGCGCAGGCTGGCCAGGGCGTGGTGGTATTCGAAACGGGCGATCTGCCGCTCCAGGGTGGCGAAGGCGGTGCCCAGAATTGGCCGCAAGGCATCGCTGTGCGTCGTGAACACCTCCGTGGCGCGGATGTCGTCCTCGCCCAGCAGTCGTTCCAGTTGCAGCAGGGTGGCCGTGTCTTCGGGGCGCGCGGCCTGCCTTGCGGGGGGCGGGATCTCCGCCGGTTCCGGCGGGCGGGCTGTTGCACCCAGCGGCTGGACGAGTTGCGCGCCCTGCGGCGCCGCGGCGGCAGGCAGACAGAGGTCCAGCCAGAAGTGGCTGCCCGCGCCCTCGGTGCTGTGCATGCCGATCTCGGCGCCGATCAGCCGCGCGGTCTGTCGCGTCAGCGCCAGCCCGAGGCCGACGCCCCCGTAGCGGCGCGTCGGACTGTCATCCAGCTGGTGAAAAGCCTCGAACAGTCCGGCCTGCCTGTCGGCGGGAATGCCGATGCCGGTGTCGGTCACGCTGATGCGCAGCCGGATGCGTCCGTCGGGCTCCAGCCCGAGGCTCTCGGCGCGCACCTGGATGCTGCCCTGGGCCGTGAACTTGGCGGCGTTGGCGGCCAGTTGCCGCACCACCAGTGCGATGCGGCGGGCGTCGCCGTGCAGGAACAATGGCAGTTCGATGCCGGTTTCCAGGCTGGTCTGCAGACCCTTCGCACGCGCGGCCGCAAACGGCCCCCGGCAGGCTTCGCCGAGCAGGGCGCGCAGGTCGAAGGCGGCTTCGTGGCCATTGCCGTGCGCGGTGAATTCGATCAGGCCTTCAATCAGGCCATCCAGGTTTTCCGCCGCCGTCAGCACCTGATCCGCCAGCGCTTTCTGTTGGGCGGTCAGGCCGGCCGAGCCGAGCACGGTGGTCAGGCCGACGATGACATTCATCGGGGTGCGCAGCTCGTGGCCGACCATGCCGAGAAAACGGCTCTTGGCCTGCGTCGCCGCCTCCGCCGCATCGCGGGCGCGGCGCAAATCGCCGGCCATGCGCGCCAGTTCCGCCGTGCGCGTAGTCACTTCCTGCTCAAGGTGCTGTTCGTGCCGCTCGATCTGCTGCAGTTGTCCCGACAGTTGGGCATAGATACCGGCCACGGTTCTGGCCAGTATCGGCTTGCTGGGCCATAGCCGCGCGCCCTGGGCGGCGTCGTAGGCTTGCGCGGACGTCATGCCTGACTGCATTGCCCGTACCTGGCGGGCCATGGCCTGGTCTTCGCCGAGGACATGGAATATCAACCAGCCGGCGAGGAAGCCGAGGAATTCCTGGCCGGCCAGGGCATCGCCACTCGCCAGGCGATCGCGCCAGTCGAGCACGTCCTGCAGCAGGCGGGCATGCGTCTGGCGATGATGCTCCAGCGCCTGCGGCTCGATTCCCTGGATGCGCATCAACTCTTCTTCGGTATGGAAATGCTCTCCGGTGTAATCGGTCAGCGCCAGAAACAAGGCCTGCCGCTCCGCATCCGGTACCGAGCCGCCGCCTGACAGGACGGGCGCCGCCTCATTGATGAGTTCGATGAGGCGGCGATGCTGGCGGTCGACGATGTCGATGCCGGTCAGGAAATCGTCGCTCCAGGTGAAAAAGTTCATGGCGAGTTACCGGGGATTCCGCGGCGCATCTGGATTTTGCGCCTTGAGCATGCGCAGGGTTTCCAGCGCCGCCCGATAGTCGAAGACCTTGATCTGCTTGTCCAGCAGGCTGGCGCCGGCAGCGAAGCAGTGATGCAGCAGGGCGCGATTGGATTCGAACAGCTCGCTGGCGCCGATGTCGTCGGTGGCGAGCAATTGCTCGAGGCGATCCAGCAGGCTCATTGCCTTGTCGGTGTCGAATGTTTCGTTCGCGCCCGCCGCTGCCGCAAGCGGGCTGTCGTCGATAGCCGCGACGGCCGCCTGCAAGGTGTCCAGCGCTTCCTCCAGCGCTGCTGCCAGCGGGGGCAGTGCCGCGGCAGGTTCGCCCCGGCGCAACGCGGTTTCGAGCGCGGCGGCGGCGCCCTGCAGGCGCACCAGGCCCAGGTTGCCGGCGGCGCCCTTGAGGCTGTGGGCCAGGTTACGCGCGTTTTCCCACTGCCGGTCGGCCAGTTGCGCGGCGAGTTGCGCCTTGTCTTTGGCGTGGCGGGCGGCAAAGTCGCGCAGCAAGTGGACAAGCCGATCCACCCCGCCCAGCGTGCGCAGGGCCCTGTGCAGTTCGGGACTGTCGAGGGGCGCCAATGAGCCTGGCAGTGCGGCCGGGTCGGGGTTGCCGGCGAACGCGCCTGCAGGGGCCGCAGCCCCCTCGGGCCGCTCGGGCCGTCCTGCCGGCTCAGAGCGCCGGGGCAGCCAGTCGAGCAGGGTGGCGAACAGCAGGTCGGGATCCACCGGCTTGGCGACGAAGTCATTCATGCCGGCCGCCAGGCAATCGGCCCTGTCCTCGGCAAAGGCATTCGCCGTCATGGCGAGGATCGGCACCTGCCGGCCGCCGCCCAGGCGACGGATTTGCCGGGTCGCCTCCAGCCCGTCCATGACCGGCATCTGCATGTCCATCAGGACGAGATCGTATTGCTTTCCGCTGGCGATGTGGCGCACCGCGACCGCGCCGTTCTCCGCGAGTTCGCAACTCATGCCGACACTTTCGAGCAGGCCGGCGGCGACTTCCTGGTTGATCGGGTCGTCCTCGACCAGCAGGATGCGCGTGCCGCGGTAAGCGCGCGCCAGGATGGCTTCGGCATCGTGTTTCCGCTCGCCGTGCCGCTCCATGCCGGGTTCCGCATCCTCGCTCTTGGCCAGCCGCGCCGTGAACCAGAACGTGCTGCCGACGCCCAGCGTGCTGGTGACCCCGACTTCGCCGCCCATCAGTTCGGCCAGGTGGCGCGTGATCGCCAGCCCGAGGCCGCTGCCGCCGTAACGGCGCGTGGTGGAGGCGTCGGCCTGCTCGAAGGCGCTGAACAGACGCGGGACCATCTCCGCGGCGATGCCGATGCCGTCGTCCTCGACCTCGAAGCGCAGCAGGGCGCCGGCGGCATCCTCGGCCAGCGTCTTGCAGCGCAGGGTAATTTGCCCCGCGCGGGTGAATTTGACGGCATTGCTGGCCAGGTTGAGCAGCGCCTGGCTCAGGCGCGTCGGATCGCCCAGCAGATTGGCGGGCAGGCTGCCGGTTTCGACCTGCATCGTCAGGCCTTTGGCGCGTATCTGCTCGTCAAGCAGCGAGGCAATGTTGGCCGGGATGGCGGCGACCGACACCGGTATCGATTCGAGGAGCAGCTTGCCGGCCTCGACGCGGGAGAGGTCGAGGATGTCGTTGATGAGCCCGAGCAGCAGGCGGCTGGCCTGCTCGATGCGGTCGATCTGTTCCGCCTGCCGCGGGTTGATGTCGCCGCGGCGCAGCAGATAGGTCATGCCGAGGATGGCGTTCATCGGCGTGCGGATTTCGTGGCTCATGTTGGCCAGGAAGGCTGCCTTGGTGCGGCTGGCGGACTCGGCCTTGTCGAGGGCGAATTCGAGCTGGGCAGTGCGTTCGGCCACCAGGCTCTCGAGATGATGACGGTGCAGGTCGAGTTCATGTCCGAGACGTTTTTTCTCGCTGATGTCCTCGGTCACCGCCACGTAATGGGAAATGCTGCCGTCATCCTGGCGCAGCGGAGTGATGACGGCGAATTCGACGTATTCCCGGCCATCCTTGCGCCGGTTGATGAACTCGCCCTTCCAGGAATGGCCTTGGGTGAGGGCGGCCCACAGGGCGTCGAAGGTGGCGCGCGGCGTCTTGCCGGACTGCAGGAAGCGCGGGTTCTGGCCGATGACTTCCTCGCGCGGGAAGCCGGTGGTCGCGACGAAGGCGGCGTTGACGTATTCGATATTGGCGTCCAGGTCGACGATGACGACGCCCTCGGTGCTCTGTTCCACCGCCTGGGCGAGCTTGCGCAGATGTTCCTCGGTCTGCTTGTGGCTGGTGATGTCCACATGGCCGCCGATCAGGCGGGTGCAGCGGCCGGCTTCATCCACCGTCGGCGTGCCGCGCGCATTGATCCAGCGGTAAGTGCCGTCCTTGTGGCGCATGCGGTATTCGATTTCGAATACGGGCCGGGGCTGCGCGACGAAGCCCATCACGTAGTCCATGGTGCGCTGCAGATCGTCCGGATGCAGGTGTTCCTGCCAGGAGGCGAAGGCGCTGGGCAGTTCGTCGTCGCGGTAGCCGAGTTGCAGCTTCCACTCGGGGGCGAGCATGACTTCGTTGTTGAGGCAGTTCCAGTCGTAGAGGCCTACCCTTGCGCCGGCAACGGCGGCGCGCAAGAACAGTTCGCGCTCGCCGAGAGAGCGCAGCGCCGCCTGCTGCTCGAGTTCGGCGGCGGCGCGGGCGGCGAGGATGCGCAGCACGCTCGGGATCAGGGTCCCCTTGCGCAGGGGGGTACGGCTGATGCCGACGAACAGGCCGCTGACCTTGCCCGCCCGGTCGGTCATCCATTCGCCCACATAAGCCTGGGCGCCCAGCGACTGCAGATCCTTGTCCAGCGGGAAGCGGGTCTGCACGTCGGCTTCGATGTTCAGGCTGCCCGTCTGGAGAACGCTTTCGCAGGGCGCGCCGGCCAGGCTGTAGCGGTAGTTGGGCTGCACCTGCCCGTCGTGCCAGACGCCGAGGGTTTCCACCTGATAGGTGTCGGGAAGGAAACGACCGACATGGGCGTAATCGAGGCCGAAATGCTCGGCCAGGTGGCGCACCGCGTCCACGAAGAAATTGTCGCCGCCGGCCTGGGCCACGAAGCCGGCCGTGGCGGCGAGGGTGGTTTCGAGACGGTGTCGCTCGGTGATGTCGCGCGCGGTGCCGAAAATGCCGATCACCTGGCCGGCGCCGTCGCGCAGGGGCCCCTTGGTGGTCTGGAACATGCGCATGCCGGCGACGGTGCTCAGCGGCCGGTCGTGGCTGACGATCTCTTGGGTGGCGACGATGCGGCGGTCGTCCGCCTCGATGGCCGCGACCTGCTCGGGCGGAAACAGCAGCGTGTCGTCGCGGCCCAGCACCTCCTGTACCGCCTTGCCGGTGACGCGCGCGGCTTCCCGGTTGAACAGCAGATAGCGGCCCTCCAGGTCCTTGGCATAGATGACATCGGTGGAACTGTCGGCGATGCCGGCCAGCAGGTTGAGCGCTTGCAGTTTTTCGCCCTGCGCCTCCTGCACCCCCTGGGCAATCAGCAGCTGGCGGCGATGGCGCAGAGAGACCAGCGTCAGCCCGGCAGCCAGACAAACCAGCAGGCCGACGAGGCCGATCAGTAAGGCATTGCCGTGGGCTTCGGCGAGGACCTCGCGCCGGTCCCGCTTGGCGAGGAGGTACCAGTCGGTGCCGCGGACGGCCAGTACGCTGCCATACACCCGCTCGCCGCGGTAATCCACGCCTTCGAGGATGCGGCCCGGATTGCTGGGTTCGGCCGGCGCCTGTACGTCGAAGACGGTTGGCGCGGCCAGAGGGACGCGCAGATGCAGCGCGCTGCTGCGCGCTGCGCTGGCCGGCGGCCGGAAGCGGACATCGCTGATGATCAGGACGTGGTCGGTCTCGCGCCGGAACAGCAGCACTTCGCCGCTTGCGCTCGGGAAGGGCCAGTCGCGCATGGCTTCGGGCAGGTAGTCGTCGTCGTGGCTGTGCATGACGACGATCGGGCCGGGGCGCTGGTTGGGCAACTGCAGGCGGAAAACGAAATCGAGGTGGAGGCGGCCGTTTGCATCGAGGTACGGCCCGATCCGGCTGATGCGGTCGGAGGCTGCCGCCGCGACGAAGCGGGCGCGCTGCAGGGGATCGAGCACGGGCTGCTGCGCGCGGCTGGCCAGCTCGGAATCCCACAGCGGCTCGCCCTCCGGGTCGAGCAGCATTACCTGGAGGAAGCTGCCCTTGCCGCGGAAGCTGGCCAGGCGGTCGAGCATGCGGTCGCGGCTGTCGAGGCTGCCCTGTTCGCGCCACTGCAGGTAGGCCGTGCCGAGGAAGGGGCTGATCTGCAGCAGGCTGGAGTCGCGCTGGCGTTCCTTGAGCCAGTCGACCAGTTGCCGGGTTCTCAGTTCGGCGATCGCCTGCTGCTGGATGACTTCGACCTGTTTTTTCTGCTCGATGGTGTTGAGGATGAAACCGCTGGCGGCGACGAAAACCAGGGCGCCGATCAGCAGCAGCGGTCCGACGAGCTCACGCCAGAGTGGGCGCGGCAGGGTTTCCGGCAGGGCGCCGTCCGCCTGTGCAGCGCCGGAGGGGCGCGCAGTCATGCCGGAGCTGACGCCGCGGTTGCGGGGACTGCGGCGGGCGCCGGGGCGGCGGTATCGGTGCCGCCGACGACTTCGGCGATCTGGGTGAAGATGGTGAAGTTGGCGAGGAAGATATCGACCACGGCGGGGTCGAAGTGCTTGCCGCGGCCTTCGGCAATGATGTCGCGCGCCTTGCCGTAGGGCAGCGCCGGCTTGTAGACGCGCTGCATGATGAGGGCGTCGAAGACGTCGGCCAGCGCCATCAGGCGGGCCGAAATCGGGATCGCTTCGCCGGCCAGGCCGTCGGGATAACCGCTGCCATCCCATTTTTCGTGGTGCCAGCGGGCGATTTCCTTGGCCATGGCGAAAAAGTCGACGGATTTGTGTACCGCGTTTTCGGCCTTTTCGATGGCTTCCGCGCCGAGCTGGGCATGGGTCTTCATGATGGCCCATTCCTCCTGGGTCAGCGGACCGGGCTTGAGCAGGATGTGGTCGGGAATGCCGACCTTGCCGATGTCGTGCAGGGGCGCGGATTTGATCAGCAACTGGATGGCCGTTTCGCTCAACTGGGGGGCGAAGCGGGGATGGTTGCGCAGCCCGAGGGCGAGGGCATGCACGTATTGCTGGGTGCGCTGGATGTGGTAGCCGGTATCGGTGTCGCGGATTTCGGCCAGGTAGCCGAGCGCATGGATGCTGACATCCTGGATCAGCTGGTTTTCGGCCATGCGGCGCGCCACTTCGTTTTCCAGCAGGACGTTCTGGTCGGCGAGCCCGTCGCGCGCCCGCTTCAGTTCCAGGTGGGTCGCCACGCGCGCCAGCACGATGGCCGGCCGCACCGGTTTGGCGATGTAATCGACGGCGCCGAGCTTGAGGCCGCGTTCCTCGCTGGCGTCGTCGTCGAGCGCGGTGACGAAGATGACGGGGATGTCGCGCGTCAGCGGATTCTCGCGCAGGCGCGTCAGCACGGCGTGGCCGTCGAGGTCGGGCATCATGACATCGAGCAGGATCAGGTCCGGCAGCGGCGGCGTCAGCGCCGCCTGCAGGCCACGCTCGCCGCCGCTGGCGGCGCGCACGCGGTAGTGGGGCCGCAGCACCCAGGCCAGCACCGCCAGGTTGGCGGGTTCGTCGTCGACAATCAGGATGGTCGTTTCGGCCACGCTCTGCACTCGCTCACTGCGGACTAACCAACGTAGTATAACCAAGCCGCCGCGCCTTGAGGGTGCGCGCGAACTGGAAAACCGTCATGGCGTAAAAGCTGCTGCGGTTGTAGCGCGTGATGACATAGAAGTTGCGGTAGCCGAGCCAGTATTCGGCGGCGGCCTGCGGGGTGACGAGGTCGATCAGCGCGGCGGGGGCGGCGGGCGCGTGGGCCGGTATCTCGACGCCATAGGCAGCCATCTCGTCCGGTAGGCGTTTGGGCAGGATGCCTTCGGCGATCAGTGCTTCATGTGCCGTCCTCACTTCACGCGGCGTGCCGGCTGACGCCGTCCCCATGTCACGCGGCGTGCCGGCTGACGCCGTCCCGCCAGCGCCGACTATTACCTCGATGGCAATCGGCCCGCCGGGTTCCCAGCCGTGCTCCTTGAGAAAATTGGCGGCGCTGCCGATGGCGTCCGCGACGCTGCCGACCAGGTCGATGCGCCCGCTGTGGTCGAAGTCGACAGCATAGGCGCGAATGCTGGAGGGCAGGAATTGCGGCAGGCCGATCGCGCCGGCATAGGAGCCGCGATAGCTGTCGG
>CAYYHO010000027.1:0-10917 GCA_964471725.1 uncultured Methyloversatilis sp.
GCCGGCCAGCGCCTGCGCAATCGCGGCGCCGCTGGCCGGGCAGAGCAGTGGCGCCGCCGCCAGGGCGCCGAGCAGGCGGCGCCGGGTGTCATTCGGGGGCTGTTGCATCGCAGGGTTCCTCCGCTGTTATCCGCTGTTATCCTGTGGAGCCTGTCCCGCCGGCGAACCGCCGGCACAGCCCGGAAATGATAACGCCAACACCCTGTGCGGCCACTTCGTCCTGCAACCCGCGCGCCGCCCAGCCGCCGTCGCATGATCGGGAACACGCCCTCATGCGTGGCTCAGGTGGCGCGGATCGTCGCTCCGGCCAGGATGCGATGGGCATAGTCGCGGTCTTCGGTCAGGATATGGCCAAACAGCCAGTCAAGTTCGAGTGCAACCATTTCCCTTTTTACTTCGGCAAGGATCGAGGTTTGTTCGATCGCACTCAGCTTGACGAAAAACTGCTGGTGACTTTCTGCATGAGCGTCATTGGCGTCCAACCCGAACAGGCGCATCATGGCTTCTTCGAATTCGAAGTGAAAGGCAGCGAAATTTCTGAGCGCAACGATTCGATAATGAATTTCAGACCAGCCCAGGTCTTCCTCGATGGCAGCCATGACGCTCGAAAAAAAACCGATCAGCTTGCGATGCTGGGCATCGATTTCCTTGATTCCTAATGAGAACTTGTCTTGCCACTCCATGGATTGATCCTCGCGCTGCCCATGCGAACCTGAGGTCGCAGGCGGTCATAATACGCCTTTGGGCATATTTTTGGCCGGATGGTTCCCGCTGGCTTTCCTGGCCGCCTGCCGATCGGCGCGGGCAACCCGAAATCCGCCGCCGCGTCCGTGGAATGCCGCGTTCCCTGCGGCGTCTCCGGCAAGGGGATCAGCGAGTCTTTCTGGCGACCTGGATCAGCTTGACCAGCCGCCGCTTCTCGGCGGGATCGAGCCGGTCGACGTTCTTGCGCCAACCATGGGTCGGGTATTTGGACTGCACATACTGCCAGCCGAACGGCCCGTAGGCATCGACCTCCGCCCTCAGTTCGGGTATCGACTCGATGACGAAGCGGAACTGGTTCCAGCTCAGGCGCTGCAGGTCCTTCTCGATCTGCAGGCTGTTGGGCAGCGCGCCCTTGGCCGGCTGGGCGGCTGCCGCGCGCTCGGGAGTTTGTCCTGGAACTGTGGCCTCGTTCAACCAGGCCGGCAGCGGCCAGATTGCCAGGGCCAGGGTGGCGATGCAGCGGGCCAAGAATGTACGCGACGGCTCCATGTGGTTCATTTTGCCTCGAAGTGGATGGCCAGCCAGACAGTGGGACCGTCCGGGCTCGTCCATTCGACACGATGGCGGCGGCGAGGTTCGATAACAAACCAGTCACCCGCTTGCAGTCGGCGTGCTTCTGTCTCATCGGCAAAGCGCAGACCGGCACTCCCCTGCAGCAGCAGCACCCACTCGGCCCCGGCTTGCTCGTACCAGAACCCTGCCGGGCTCGCCTGCCCGGTGGACACGATGCGCTCGATGCGCAGGCCCGGCTGGGTCAGCAGCGCCTCGATGCGTTCGGCGGTTTGCGGCTGGTCGGGCAGTGCCGCAAACAGATTGCCGTCCGACATGGCCCTAGCCTGACGCCTTGGCGGGTTTGAGCGTTTCCGGGTGCGCCAGCGGCTTCAGGCCACGCCGCAACCCGGCCTTCTCGGCCGCCTTGCTGGCGGAGCCGAATTCGTTGTACGCGTCCAGCGCGTCGTAGCGGTTGATCTTGGCATCGAGCATGTTGACGCCGAACAGGCGGATCAGGGTGTCGTCAAACTCCTTCATGATCTGGCGCAGCTCGAATTTGCCGATTTTGTTCATTTCCATGGTGGGTGACCTGTCGTGGCTCGCCGCGCAGGCACCTGAGCACGTCAGGATGCTGCGCTGCAACAATACATATCTTATACCAGCCGGGGCGATCCGGCCAGCAATTCGCCGGACAGCAATTCGGCAGCCCGAGCCGGGATGCGGGTCAGGTCATCGCGGGTGGCCTGGCAGCAGCGGGCCAGGTGGCGCTTGTCGTCGGCGCTCATCTGCTTGACCCGGTATTCGGCGCGCGCAGCGGCGACGCGATCCGGATACCGGAAGCAGGCGAGCAGCCGCAGGGGCGGATGCGCGCGGGTGTAGCGCGCACCCTTGCCGGACCGGTGGGCAGCGACGCGCGCTGCCACATCCACCGCGATGCCGGTGTAGATGCTGCGGTCGCTGCATTCGATCAGGTAGAGGTACCAGGGCTTCATCGAAAGCCTGGCCTCCGGGAAATCAGTGATGGCCTTGCGCGACGGCCAACATTTTTTCGTTGCGCAGCTTGTAGGCCTCCCGGACCGTCAGGCCGACCAGCGACTCGGGGGGCAGGGGCACATCCCAATGGGTCTGGAACAGGTCGACGTCTTCCCCAGAATCGAGGTGGGCGCGGTAAATCTTTTCCTGGTACGCGGGGGTGTCGGGCAGCGCCACCAGTTCTACGGATTCGATGAGCATGTATTCCTCCTTGGCCTGTGCACCATAGCGGCGCCCGTGGAAAAAATATAACCGGGACAAGCGGGGGAAAGCGGCCGTGAATCCGGCTTATGGCCACGGCGAGTCAGCCCCGTGACCGGGAGGCGAAAACTTTGTCTATGTTTTCAAGGGCTTGACAAGCGAGGCGGCCAGCTTGGCCCGCTGCCGCGCCTCGTCCGTGGTGTCGGCATTCGCCACGGCCACGCCCATGCGCCGCTTGACGAAGCTTTCCGGCTTGCCGAACAGGCGCAGGTCGGATTCGGGAACGGCCAGGGCCTCGGCGACCCCGTCAAAGGCGATGCCCTGCGCGTCAAGGCCCCCGTAAATCACCGCCGATGCGCCCGGGCGGCGCAGTGCCGTATCGACCGGCAGCCCGAGGATGGCGCGCGCATGCAGTTCGAACTGCGAGAGCCGCTGCGAGGCCAGGGTGACCAGCCCGGTATCGTGCGGCCGCGGGCTGACTTCGGAGAACAGGACCTGGTCGCCCTTGACGAACAGTTCGACGCCGAAGATGCCGCGTCCGCCGAGCGCGCCGGTAACCTTGGCGGCAATGTCCCGGCTGCGGCGCAGGGCCACGGCCGACATTGCCTGCGGCTGCCAGGATTCGACATAGTCGCCGGCGACTTGCACATGGCCGATCGGTTCGCAGAAATGGGTCTCGATCTGGCCGTCGGCGCCGCTGGCCCGGACGGTCAACTGGGTGATCTCGTAGTCGAAGGGGACGAAGGCCTCGACGATGACGCGCGCTTCCTTGACGCGGCCGGCCTCGAGGGCGTAATTCCAGGCCGGCTCGACATCCTCCGTGCCGCGCAGCACCGATTGCCCCTTGCCGGAAGACGACATTACCGGCTTGACCACGCAGGGGAAGCCGACCCCGCCATTGGCGGCGTCGATGGCCTTCCTGAGTTCGTCCAGCGTGTTGGCAAAGGCGTAGCGCGAGGTGGGCAGGCCGAGCTGTTCGGCGGCGAGGCGGCGGATGCCCTCGCGGTTCATGGTCAGCTGGGCGGCGCGCGCCGTCGGAATGAACTCGGCGACGCCGGTCTTTTCCAGCTCGACCAGCGCGGCGGTGGCGATCGCTTCGATTTCCGGCACCACCAGATGCGGGCGCTCGGCGAGGATGAGGGCACGTAGGGCGGCGGCATCGGTCATCGTGATGACATGGGCGCGGTGGGCGACCTGCATGCCGGGGGCGTGCGCGTAGCGGTCGACGGCGGTGACCTCGATGCCGAGGCGCTGCAGGGCGATGATGACTTCCTTGCCCAGCTCGCCGGCGCCGAGCAGCATGACTCTGGTTGCGGAAGGGCTCAGCGGCGTGCCGAGACGGCGAGGGAAGGAAACGGTCATGATGGTCGGGAATGCGGAATGAGGGTTCTAACTATAGGCCAGCGTCACATGGCTTGAACAGGGGCAAGGACAGGAATCCTGCTTCAACTTTGACCCATTTGCCAGGCGGACCAAAGGAAGAGCGCCACGCAGGCGATCATGACGAGGTCGGCGAACATGGCGAGCATGGCCAGGCCGGAAACCCGCGCATCCCCGAGCCGGAAGGCCCCGCCGCCCCACAGGTATCTCCAGAACTTGAGGTGGAGATCCTGATAGCGGGGCAGCAGCGATTCCAGCTGCCGGGTGGACGGCTGCCCGAGCGCCGCGAATTCCTGCGGATGGTGTTCCCGCAGGCGATTCAGCAGCAGCACGCGACAGAGCGAGTCGATGCCCATGGCGACGAGCAGGATCACGATGCCTACGCCGGCCATGGCGTCAGCTGCCGGCATGATGAACGGTTTGCCTGATGGTTGTCAGCATGTTGTCTGCGTGAAGGCAATCACGGCCCGGGGCTATTGCTTTCAGTCATTTGGAATTGCGGCCGGCAGTATAGCAACACCCTCATGCCCGTTTCGGCTTCCCGGTCTGTGCGGCGGGCTGTTACAGTCCTGCCCGGGCACAGATTCGGGAGGGCTTGGCATGACGGTTCGCAGGATCCAGCGCATGGGGGACGCGCCGCTCCTCGCGCCGGATAATCCGGCGCTGCCGCCTTATGCGGGCATCGCGCTGACTGCCGTGCAGCTCGTGACGTCGGCGGCTGACGCCGCCGCGGCGCAGGCAGCCCTGCTGGCGGCCGACGCGATCGGCTTCGATACCGAGTCGAAGCCGACCTTCCTGAAGGGCGAGGTGTCGGCCGGCCCGCACCTGATCCAGCTGGCGACCGACGCGCGCGTATTCCTGTTCAAGGTGCCCGGCAGCGGCAGCCACGGCATCGCGGCGGCGCGGGCGGTGCTGGAATCGCCGCGTGTGCTGAAGGTCGGCTTCGGGCTGGCCAATGACCGCGGCGTCCTCCAGGCGCGGCTGGGCATCGAACTCGCCGGACTGCTCGACCTCGGCAGGGTGCTGCGCGTGCCGGGACACAAAGGTGGCGTTGGGGGCAGCGTCGGCGCCAAGGGGGCGGTGGCGCATTTCTTCGGCCAGCAGCTGCAGAAGTCGAAGCGCATCGGCACCAGCAACTGGGCGCGCGCGCAACTGAATGAGCGACAAATCCTCTACGCGGCCAACGATGCCCATGTGGCGCTGCGTGTGTACCGCGCCTGGCTGGCTGCCGGCGCCACGGAGGATTCAGGCGGCGAGGATCGGGAACAGGCCGCGCAGCGCTGAGGCCATCATCTCGTGAATGCCGCCAGCCCGGCACCGGGCACCTAAAAAAACTTGCGCGGCCGCCCCCGCGCCTCGCCTGTCCCGCGATAATGCGGCCATGGCGAACATACTCGTAGTCTATTCATCAACCGACGGCCACACCATCAAAATCTGCGCACGTCTGCAGCAGCAGCTGGAAGCCGATGCGCACCGGGTGACGCTGGCCGACGTGGCCGACAGCGGCAGTCTCCGGCTGGAGGATTTCGACAAGATCGTCGTCGGCGCCAGCATCCGCTACGGCAAGCACAGGCCGCTGGTATTCGACTTCATCGCGCGCCACCAGGCCATCCTGGACAGCCGGCCGAATGCCTTTTTCACTGTAAACATCGTCGCCAGGAAGCCGGCAAAGAACACGCCGGAAACCAATCCCTACATGCGCAAGTTCCTCGCCCGGGTAGCCTGGCAGCCCAAACTGCTGGGCGTTTTCGCCGGCCGGCTGGACTATCCGCGCTACGGCTTCTTCGACCGCCTGATGATCCGTTTCATCATGCTGCTCACTCAGGGCCCCACCGCCCCCGATACGGTGGTCGAATTCACCGACTGGGAACAGGTGGCGGCCTTCGGCCGGCGCGTCAGCGAGATGTAGGCGGGTTGGTCCGAAAAAAGTCGGCGCTGGCGGGACGGCGCCAATCGTGCAGCAAGACGAAAAATCGATCAGGGCGCCGCTTCGAGGCGCACGATGCGTCCCGCTGCGCTGTCCGTGAGCAGGTAGAGCAGGCCGTCCTGGCCGTAGGCCGCAATCGGCGGCAGGCTCGCCACCGCTTGCGGGTCGAGTTCGCCGGTGGCGTTCACCAGGCGCAGGCGCCCCGGCCGCGGCAAGCGGCGCGTAGCCGGCGGAAAGCAACAACAGCAAGGCGCAGCAAGCGATGCCCCGGCGCCCCTGCCGCGCGCGTGTTGCGCCATGGCCGGCCAGTGCGATCATCGACTTGCCTCGTACAACGGCATCACCTTGGGCAGCTGGGCCTGAATGTCCTCGATGCGGCTGCTGCCCGACGGGTGGGTGGACAGGAACTCGAGCGGGCCGCCCTTGCTGGCGGCGGCCATCTTCTGCCAGAGGCTGATGCCGGCGCGCGGGTCGTAGCCGGCGCGGGCGGCGAGGTCGAGGCCGACCAGATCGGCTTCGGACTCGTCGTTGCGCGAAAACTTCAGGTTCAGCAGGCTGCCGCCGAAACGGAACGCCCCGGCGTAGTTACCGCCGCCGATCAGTTCGCCGAGCAGGGCGGCGCCGACGTCGGTGGCCACCGACTTGGCCATGCGCTCGCGCGCATGCTCGCGCAGGGCGTGGGCGATTTCGTGACCCATCACCATGGCGGCCTCGTCGTCGCTGAGCTTGAGCCTGTCGAGGATGCCGGTGAAGAAGACGATCTTGCCGCCCGGCATGCAGAAGGCGTTGATCGATTGCGAGCCGATCAGGTTGATCTCCCAGCGCCACTCCTTCGCGCGCGGGTTGAAGCGCTCGGCATGCGGGATCAGCCTGGCGGCGATGGCCCGCAGGCGGCGCAGCTGCGGATGATCGTCCGGCGCCAGCGCGCCCTTGGCGGCAGCTTCCTTGAGCAGCTGTCCGTACTGCTGCCGCGCCAGGTCTTCGACCTGCCGGGCCGGCACCAGGTTGCGCATCACCGAGGGCTTGCCGACATCGATGCCGTCAGCCAGCGCCGGCGCGGCGCAACAGAGCGCCAGCGCGGCCAGCAGCATGCGCGCCGCGACTTTGCGCGGCTGCTGCGGTCTTGCTGTCGCTGCGACCATGCGGCTGCCCCCCGTTTATGGCACGGCGACCCGCTGCATCAGCAGCGCGGCGGCGCGCTCCGACATTACCAGCGTCAGCTTCATGGTCGCGCGCGTCGCGCCGACGAACAGCTTGCGCAGCGCCAGCTCGTCGCAGGCTTCGAAATCGATTTCCGTAAACACGATGCACGGCGCCGCCTGCCCCTTGAAGCGATACACCGTCTCGGCGAGGATTTCACCCGCCGCGAAAAGCGGGTTGCCGAGCAGGTCGTACTGGCCGGTGAAGCGCTTGAGGCTGTGCGGCCCGATCTGGTCGAAGCCCAGCAGTTGCGAATGCTTGCGCCCGTGCCAGGTGATCAGGGCCATCTGCGGGCGCTTGAAACCCGCCGTCAGCCCCTGGGTCAGCGCCTTCTTGCTTGCCTCGATCATGCCGCGCGTGTCGGCATAGGTGAGAATCTCGACTTCGGCGCCCGACAGCGGACTGCCACCCTCGATGCCCTCCGGCAGCATGCCGAGGCGGCCGAGACTGTCGAGGATGTCGCGCGGCGAGCGATAGTTGGTTGCCGAGCGCAGCGTCACCCAGCCGGGCAGGGCCAGCGGCGGGCGCTCGTACAGGTTCTGTTGCGGATCCTCCAGCCACCAGGCGCGGCCCCTGGGGGCCAGCAGGCGCAGCAGGCTGGGCAGCCACTCGGCGAGGAAGTCCTGCCCCTCGTCGACGATCAGTTCGTCGCAGCGCCAGTCGGGCGGCGGTTCGAGCGCCGCGAAGCCTGCTTCGAGGCGGGCGAAGGCATCCGGCCGGGTGAAATCGACCGCGGTCCCGCTGGCGCGCAGCACCTGGTCGCACAACTGGTGGTAGGTGGCCACCGTGGCGCCGCCCGGCGCCAGCAGGGCCATGTGGTCGGCCAGCGGGCGGTTGTAGCAGACATAGAGCGCGCGTCGCCCGGCGGCCGCCGCGTCGTGGAGCAGGGCGAGGGCCAGCTGGCTCTTGCCGGAACCGGCCGTGCCGACGACGCGCACGCGAAACGGCGCGCACTCGATGCGCCGCCCCCAGGTCGCCAGCCCGCCGGAGAGCCGCGTGTGCAGCGCCTCCACTTCATGGGCGATGGCGCCGATCTCCGGTACCAGCGCCAGCACCTGGCCGAGGAAATCCTGCACGCGCGCAGCCAGCGGCGCCGGCTCGTCGAGCGGCAGCAGCGTGCGGATCAGCGCAACGAGCTGGTCCTTGCGCCGGGCGTCGACGATGCGGGCGGGATCGATGCCGGCAATGTCGGGGCGCCTGACCGTGTAATCGGGACAGTAGAGCAGCCTGTCGACCCACAGGCGCTCGCCGCCGCCGCGGGCGAAGCGGCTTTGCAGTCCCTGCACGTTGCGGTTGAGCTGCAGCGCGACCTTCTTCTCGACCGTGCCGTAGCGCTTGACGAGGCCGTCGGCGGTTTCATCCAGGAAGCCCGATTTCTGCTCGATGACGAGCAACCGGCCGCCGGGCGAAACGATGGCGAAGTCGATCTCGCCGAACAGCGCGCAACCCTGCTCCACCCGCGTCCAGTGGATGCCGTGGAACACGCTGTAGTCGTCCGGCAGCTCGCGCGCCAGCAGCGCGAGGGTCTCGAACTCGCGCTGCGCGGCGCCGACCGCTTCCATGACCCGCCAGTTTGCGGGGATGACCTTCGCCATGCGGGTGAACTCCTGCCGTGTACTCCTGAATGGCCGGCATCATCTCATGAGCCTGCCGGCGCGCGTGCAGGCGGGCCGATATTGTCGGCATGACGCAGGAAAATGAGGCCGAGCATGGCTTGCGCCGGAGCTTCGGTACCCTGGCGGAGTGGGTGGAATGCCCGACCGGCATTTCCGCGCAAATCATGGGCCACAAGCCGAGCGCCATCACGGAGAAACACTACCGCCGCCGGCCGCTTGACCTCTTGCGCCTGTGGCATGTCCGAATCGAGGCATTCATGCCTGAGCAAGCCGACATCCCGCAACCGGAGGAAAGCACCGAAGGCTTGCGCTTGGTGAAGCTGAAAGCCATGCAATGAGATCGACTTTGACCTGCATAGCGATAAGCAACGCTATACACTTGCATCGTGATTAAGACATTTCGCCACAAAGGACTGCAAGCCTTTTTCGAGACCAGCAGCAAAGCAGGCATTCAGCCGCATCATGCGCCGCGCCTGAAACGGCAACTGACCCGCCTTGACCTCGCCAAGCAACCCGAGGATATGGCGATGCCCGGCTGGAAACTGCACCCGCTCTCGAATGGGCAGTGGTCTGTTTGGGTGAATGGTAACTGGCGCATGACCTTCACGTTTGAGGGAGTCGACGCCATCTTGGTCGATTATCCGGACTACCACCAGGAGCAATGAACATGACGCGCATTCACAACCCGCCGCACCCTGGCGAAACCCTACGGGAAGATGTATTGCCCGCCTTGGGTCTGAGTGTGACCGATGCCGCCGCACAGCTTGGCGTGACTCGAGCCGCTTTGTCTCGCGTGGTCAATGGCCGCGCCGCCATCTCGCCCGAAATGGCCCTGCGCCTGGAAGGTTGGCTAGGCGTGGAAAACGGGGGGCGGGCTGACCTCTGGATTTCGCAGCAAGCCGCCTATGACCTCTGGCAAGCCCGCAAGGCTGGAGCCCCCAAGGTGCGCCGCGCCATGATGGTGGCTGCATGACCTGATTTCGCCGCAAGGCAAAAAGCGGGGCCGGCCTGTTCCTGTCCGCGCAACACCGGCTGATTGCCCACCGCGAGCTATTCCGTGGCACCCTGACGCAAACATCGGTATATCTGATGGCCGGCCGACAACCGGTCGATGTCGCCGCTGTCCATGTCGGAGTTGATACGGGCAATCGCGGCGCGGAACAGTTCCGGGAAGACGTTGGTTTCTGCGTCCCAGACAGCATTTTTGAGGGAAAGGTAGCGGTAGCCAAGCCCCGCCAGATGCAGAATGCAGGGATTTTGACCCTTGAGTCTTCACTGAAGACCATCAGACCAATCTCCCTTTTCTCTTATTGAACCGGCAGGCCAGCCGTTCACTTATTCTGTGGCCTTTGCCGACAGGAACAACAGGAGCGGGTTATCCGGTGACGCATCGAAGCCAAAGCGCCGGTAGTACCCTGCGGCCTGAGCATCGAGCGCATCGACAAATAGACCAATCCCTCCCGCCTCGGCGTAAATACGCCGCGCCCGCGTCAAGGCATCAATCAGCAGCAGTTCCCCCAGCCCCTTACCCTGATATTGCCTGTCGACAGCCAATCGTCCTAACCGCACACCGGGTATGCGGCGCGACAGTTTTTTGCGCCACGCTTGCGGCAGATGCTGGCTCTCCAGCTCGGCCAGCGCCAACGCGTAATAACCACAGACGAGGGTAGGCGCTTCATCGCGAATGGCGACGAAGGTTTTCGACAGCCCCTTGTCCTGATGCTGACGCGCGACCTGCTGCAGCCAATCATTCAGTTCCTGGCGGCCGCAGTCGAACGACTGCCGGTCATGGTTCCCAGCTAAAGGAAGTACCTGCATCGTCTCGCTTGGCCTTCTGGTAACGCTTCAGGGCAGCCTTCAGTTTGGCGTTCGGCTTGGGTGGGTTTTCCATCAAGTCGAGCAGCCAATTCCAGTCGCGAGGGCTGAGGCGGATGACCTCCTCGCGCTCGATGACTGCCTGGGCTTCTTTCAGCGCCGCCTGCACTAGAAACTGGTTGACCGTCGCGCCGGTCAGTTCGGCGGCACGGCACAGCGTTTCATAAACCTCATGCGGAACCCGGGCGCCAATACGATCCTGTTTGGCAACAGCGGTACCCATCATGTTCTCCTGCATCACTTTGGATAGTCAGTGTATCACTGTCGCCAAAATGGCGCCATTTATTTTGGATTCAATCGAAATACCAGTACATGCGCCAACACAAAGGCAGTGCAACTTCTTTTCTGTAAATTCTCGCAGAGCGATTTGCTTTGGTTGATGAAATCACGCTTGCAAGTTGAGATAGATTTTTCCGGTCATCCATTCTT
>CAYYHO010000028.1:0-10820 GCA_964471725.1 uncultured Methyloversatilis sp.
GCCTGGGCGCCGGTCTGGATCGTCGACTTCCCGATGTTCGAATACAGCGAAGAAGACAAGCGCTGGACGGCTTGTCACCATCCCTTCACCGCGCCGAAGGAGGGCCACGACGAGCTGATGAAGACGAACCCCGGCGAATGCCTCGCCAAGGCCTACGACCTCGCCCTCAACGGCTGGGAAATAGGAGGTGGATCCGTAAGAATCCACTCGGCGGCGGTTCAGGCGCGCGTCTTCGAGGCGCTCGGTATCGGCGCGGAGGAGCAGAAGCTCAAGTTCGGCTTCCTGCTCGACGCCCTCCGGTACGGCGCGCCCCCGCACGGCGGCCTCGCCTTCGGCCTCGATCGCATCGTCACCATGATGACCGGCGCCGAATCGATCCGCGACGTGATCGCCTTCCCGAAGACCCAGCGCGCCCAGTGCCTGCTCACCGACGCGCCGTCCGCCGTGGACGAGAAGCAGTTGCGCGAGCTGCACATCCGCCTGCGGCAGAAGCTGGAAACACAGGTCGAAGTCGGCAAGGCCTGAGCGGAGCGAACATGCTGCGCGCCCTGCTGTTCCTGTTGCTGGCCGCTTGCTGCGGGCTGGCGCAGGCGCAGGAGATTGCCCGTGCCGATCTGCCGCGCGAGGCGCAGGAAACGCTGCGTCTGATCGAACAGGGCGGCCCCTTCCCCTTCCGGCGCGACGGCGTCGTCTTCCAGAACCGCGAGAAACTGCTGCCGCAGCAGCCGCGCGGGTATTACCATGAATACACCGTGATCACCCCGGGATTGTCGCACCGCGGGGCGCGCCGCATCGTCTGCGGCGGCGTCGCGCGCCGGCAGCCGGCGGCGTGCTACTACACCGCCGACCACTACCGCAGCTTCAGGAAGATCCGCGAATGAACGAGAACCGCTTCGATACCCTCCTGCCGCGGCTCGAACACGCTGGCGTCTATCATCTGCCCCTCGCCGGCGCCGACGAACTGGTCACCGCCGCCGCGCGCAACCAGTTCGCGGTGTTCCGCATCGACCTGGCCGTCGCGCAGGACAAGGACGCCTTGCTGCGGGCCATCGCCGCGGCCATGGATTTTCCGGAGTGGTTCGGCCACAACTGGGACGCCCTGCTCGATTGCCTGGCCGATCTCGCCTGGCGGCCTGCCGACGGCTATGTCGTGATCCTCGAGCATTGCGACGGCATCCACGGCCGCGCCGAGGCTGACTTCGTCGCCGCCCTGCAGGTCTTCGAGGCCGCCGCCAACGAATGGCGCGAACAGGGCATCCCGTTCTGGTGCTTTGTCGACATGATGGCCGACGGCATCAGCTGGCTGACGGACATCATGACCGAGCCTCCTGCGTCGGGCCTGCCTTAAGCCGATGAGCGGCACGAAAATCCCGGTTTCCGTGCTCGTGGTGATCCACGATGCCGCCAACAACGTGCTGCTGCTGGAACGGGCGGCGCATCCGGGCTTCTGGCAGTCGGTCACCGGCAGCCAGGAGGGCACTGAAAGCCCGCGGGCCACGGCGCTGCGCGAGGTGACCGAGGAAACCGGCATCGTCTGCCGGCCCGCTGACCTGCGGGATTGGCGCCTGAGCAACCACTTCGAGATCTTCGCCGAGTGGCGCGACCGCTATCCGGCGGGCGTCACGCACAACACCGAACATGTCTTCAGCCTCTGCGTGGCGGCGGACACGCCGGTCAGGCTGGCGGAAGGCGAACATCGCGCCCTGCGTTGGCTGCCCTGGCGCGATGCGGCGGCAGTGTGCTTTTCCTGGACCAATCGCGATGCCATCCTGATGCTCGGATTGGGGGGTGTAAGCCATCCTGAGTAGAGGCGTCTACTAATCTCTGTCCACAGCAGAGGAGTGCGCCATGTCCACCAACATCCTGATTCCCCGCCAGCCGGTTCCCGCCCTGTCCGTGCCCTTGCTCGCAGGTGGCCGGTACACGCTTGGCGTCTCGCCAGCGCCGTCCCAAGGGATGCTGGGGTTCGACGCAGACGATGCCCATCGCCCGGCCGCATTTCGACGAAATCCTCGCCGCGCTCGATTTCGTGGTGATGAACGACTATCCGGCGCGCGGCGAATATACCGGCGCGGTTTGAGCGCGCGCCTTCAGGCAGTCGGGGCAGAGGCAGCCCGTCACCTGCGGATCGATCGGCTGCGGCGGCAGACTGGCGCACCAGCAGGGTTCGCTGCCGGCCGCCATCCCGCAGGTGAAGCGGGCCTGGCAAAGCGGGCAGGTTTTCTCGCCCGCGTGCCGTCCCGCCAAGGCCGACTTTTCGCTCATGCGCGCAGCATGAGCCGCCGCAGCAGCGCATCGACCGACAGGCGGCCCGGCCCGGAGAGGATCAGCGGCAGCAGCATCGCCATGAACAGGAACGGCAGCTTGAAGTTGCCGTAGCCGCGGTCGGTGATCGCGTAGCCCTGCCACAGCTCGGCCAGGTTCGCCCACTCAATTGACAAATGAGCCGGCCAATGCACCGCTGCGGTGGCGACGATGGTGAGGATGAACAGCGAGGCGGCGAAGAAGCGCGTGCCCAGGCCGATCGCCAGGGCGATGCCGCCGGCGAGTTCGAACCAGGTCGCCATCTGCCAGCTGATCTCGGGCGGCACGCTGTCGAAGGGGAAGGGAAAGCGGTCCTGGATGTCGCCGAACCAGTTCTCGCCGCGTAATTTCTCGAGGCCGGACTCGAAATATTCCCAGCCGAGCAGCAGGCGCAGGGCCAGCAGGCCGAGCAGCAGCCCGACCCAGTCGAGGCCGGCGAGACCCTTGTTGAGCATTTTGGTCATGGCTCTCTTTCCGTGTGGGGTTTTGCGCCGAGGATGGCGCCGGCGGCGCGCAGGTCTTCCAGCAGTTGCGCACCGTGCGTGACGACGGCTTCCGGCTGCGGGTGGGCCAGTTCGGCGGCGATCGCCCGGCAGGCGGCGCGGCCGGTGAGGCGGCCTTCCTGCAGCAGGGCGACGAGGCGTGCGCTGACCGGGTTCTGTTCGATGAACTGCACCGCGTCGGCGGCGTCTCGATAGACCAGCAATTGCGTGGGGCCTTTTGCCGGGGGCTTGCGCGGCCGGTAGTCCGGCCCGATGCGATGCACCGGCCAGGCGTAGGCGAGGTTCATCAGGGCCGGGGCGAGCACGGGCACGCCGTCCATCAGGTCGCCGGCGGGGTCGCAGGCGGGGGTTGGCGTGTCCATGACGTCGAGCGCCAGCTCGACCCATTCGTAATGGGCCAGTTCTGGCAGCCAGGGCGGCAGCTTGACGGGCAGGGAATCCGTGCCGGTCAGCCAGCGCAGAAACTCGCGCGGAATCTCGCGGAAGTAGGGCGTGTGGCAGCGCGCCTCACGGAAAAACGCGCGCACCAGCCGGGGCCAGCGCCGCTTGCAGATCAGCACGTGGCTGACCGGGAAACAGGCCAGCAGGAAGCCTTCCAGGTTGTTGTAGAGCAACTCGCTGTAGATCGCGGTGCGCCGTGCCGGCACGCCGGCCGGCCGCGGGTGGCGCCGCGGGTCGCGCAGGTGGCGGCCGAAGTCGAACTGGAAGTCCTGGAAGGAGTGGATCGCGCCAGTTGCGGCAGGGGCCTTCATGCGGCGCGCTCTGTATATCTGGCCGGTGGCACGCAGCGCGCCTGGGCGGCGGTGATCTGCCCCACCTCGGCCAGAAGTTCCGCCAGCGGCGGGATGTTGAAGTCACGCTCGAGGCAGGTCGGCAGGGGGCCGACGCGCGCATAGGCGGCATCGAGCAGAGCCCAGACCGGATCGATCACGGCGGCGCCATGGGTGTCCACCAGGATGCCGTCCGGCTCGACGTAATGGCCGGCCATGTGCAGGTAGCAGGTACGCTCGAGCGGCAGCGCATCCATGAAGGCGAGCGGGTCGAAGCCGAAGTTGCGGCTGTTGACATAGACATTGTTGACATCGAGGTGCAGGCGGCAGTCGGCCTCCTCGATGACGGCGCGGATGAATTCCGGCTCGCTCATCTCGGCCTCCGGCGGGGCGACATAGGAGGAGGCATTCTCGATGCCGATCGGCATCTCGAGAATGTCCTGGGCGCGGCGGATGCGCGCGGCGACCCAGCGCACGGCATCACCGGTGAGCGGGATCGGCAGCAGGTCGTAGAGATGGCCATCGTCGCCGCACCAGGACAGGTGTTCGGTATACAGGCTGATGCCGTGTTGCTTCATGAAGTTGCGGGTGCGGCGCAGCAGCGCCTCGTCGAGCGGCGCGGGGCCGCCGAGGTCGAGGGAGAGGCCGTGGCAGACGAAGGGGAAGCGCTCGGTGAAGCGGCGCAACTCCTTGGCCGAGCGGCCGCCCATGCCGAGCCAGTTTTCCGGTGCCAGTTCGAAGAAGGACACGGCTGGCGGCCACCCGTTCTTCTGGGCGGCCGTCAGGTCGGGGATGAGTTCCCGCCTGAAGCCGAGTCCGGCACCGGCCAGGGTGTGCGGTGCGGATTGGCGGGTCATGGGCTTACTTGGCGCTCCCGCACTTGCCCTCGCCACACTTGCCGTCCTTCTTCTTGTCGGCAGCCTTCATGTCGGCGGCTTTCTTGTCACCGCCGCACTTACCCTCGCCCACTTGCCGTCGGCTTTCTTGTCGGCCGGCTTCATGCTGGCGCCGCACTTGCCCTCGCCACATTTGCCGTCCTTCTTCTTGACCGCGCCCTGGTTGGCCTGGGCAAGCTGGTAGCCGCCGTCCAGTTTCTGCATGCCGAACGGATTGTCGGCGGCGAAGACGGCCGGCGCCAGGGCGGCGGAAGTGGCAAACACGGCAGAAGTGGCAATGGCGAGGGTGGTCTTGTTGGTCTTCATGATGGTTAGTCTCCTGTTGGGGTTGGGGGTTATTTTGTTTCCGGTGAGCCGATGCGACGGGCGGCGGCGCGGAGAAACTCGAATTGCCGTTCGCTTGCCCGGCATCCGGAGCAGACGAGGAAATGCAGCTTCAGCCCGAGCCGCTCGACCAGGGAAAGCTTGCGCTCCAGGCCTTGCGAAATCAGTTCAATGGCTTCCTTGCAGTTCATCATCATGCTTGTTCTCCAAACCAGCGCCGGGACAGGCATTCACGCAATCCCAGGCGCGCCCGGTGCAACAGCACCCAGCAATTGGACGGACTGATCGTTAATTCCTTACAAATTTCCTCGGTTTCTAATCCGAGGACCTCCCGCATCATGAAAACCCGCCCATGTTTTTCGGGCAATCCATCGAGGCAGGCCTCGAAGACGATCCAGAATTGCTGCTTGTCCAGCGCGGCTTCCGGGTTTTCCCAGGCCGCCGGGGGGGTGGTCCAGTGGCCGCGTTCGTCGAACAGTCCTTCGAAGGCTTCGGCTTCCTCTGCGTCGGCGGCAAAATCCATGACGTTGCCTTCGCGCATGCGGCGACGCAACTCGTCGATGATCTTGTTCTTGAGGATCGAAAACACCCAGGTTTTCGCCGAGGACGCTCCGGCAAACTGGTCCGCACCGGCATGGGCGGCCAACAGTGCTTCCTGCACGGCGTCTTCCGCGGCGGCTTCCGAGCGCAGCTGGAGACGGGCGAAGCGCAGCATCCGCGGCCGCATCTCGGCGAATACGGCCTGAATCTCGTCGGCCTTCATAGGACCTCCCCTGGAGTGTGCCTATCTTAATTGTTTCGACGCCGAGGCATGCGCCCGCTACGACTTCAGCAGTGGCTGATCACATAACGATGCTTGCCCGAGGCGGTGCGGCCGATTTCGGCAACCGGGTTGAGCTCGAACACCATGGCGGCGTCGAGGTCGCCGGCGATTCTGGCGTTGATTGATGCGACCTGTTCCTGAGTCAATGGCTCGGCGACCACCACGTTGAGGGTCAGCCGGTCGGGCGCGGTCTGGATGAACTGGTACTCGCGGATCTGCGGCAGCGGCGCCAGCAGGCTGCTGAAGTAGGCGGGGTGGATGCGCTTGCCGCCGGGTGTGCGGATGTGGTCGTTCTGCCGGCACAGGCCCATGGCCATCAGGGGGAAGGGCGAGCCGCAGCGGCACGCGCCATCCAGCAACTGGCCGGTGTCGCCGATGGCATAGCGGATGAGGGGCATCAGGCGGTTGGTCAGCGAGGTGACGACGAGTTGCCCCGCTTCGCCCCCGGCCATGCCGTCCAGCGACTCGAGGTACACCATGTCGGTGAATACGTGCATTTTGCCGTGGCGGCACTCGCAGGCGATGTTGGGGATCTCGCGGCTGCCGTACTGGTTGTAGACCTTGCAGCCGAAGGCCTGCTCCATCGCCTGCCGCTGCGCGTCGCCGAGCACTTCGGCGGTCGAGTAGACGCCGCGGATGCTGTCCGGCATCTGCTCTCCGGTGGCGCTGACAAAGCGGGCAAATGCGGCCAGCACCGAGGCGTAGCCCTGCAGCAGGACGGGCCGGTAGCGGCGCACAGTGTCCGCCCAGCCGTGCATCTGCGCCTCGCTGAAAGCGTGGGCGGCGATGGTCCGTTCGGCGGCGACGAAGTCGCCCCAGCCGGCGCCGAACACGCCGCCGATCTGCGTGTCCTGGCGGGCGCCCCAGAAATTGAGGATCTTCTCGCCGGGCCGCCAGCCCGACATCATGTAGCTGCGGCACATGCCGGCGCGCATCAGCTCGTGCTTCGCCTCGTCATACCAGAAGGCGAGCGGGCTGCCGGTCGAGCCGCCGGTATGGCCCAGCCTGACCTGACGGCGATCGGCCGTGCGGGACAGCAGGTCGTCGAGGCGCGGGCGGATGTCGTCCTTGGTCAGGATCGGCAGGCTGCCGACGCGGGCCGCGATGGGCCGTTCTCCCTGCAGCAGCGGAGCAAAACGCTCTGCGTAATAGGCCGTGTTGCGCACCGCGTGGGCAACGATGTCCGCCAGGTCCTGCTGCTGCTTCTGCAGCACCGCCGCGCGGCTCAGGGATTGGGTGTGCAGCAGCTCTGCGAGGTGGCGGTAGCGTGCCGGGCGCAGCAGGCGATGCAGCGCGTGCTTCAGGCGATGCATCTAACTCGGGCGGTTCCCGGCGCCAGCGAGGATGGCCTGCCAGGCGAGCCGGTCCTGCGGGTAGCGGACGATGGCCTCGAGCAGTTCGCCGCGCCAGCGCGCCCAGTTTTCCGCCGCGTTGATGCGCGCGTAGCAGGCGGAGTCGGCACCGAAGTTGTGCGCCACGTTGGCAATGAAGGTCGCGAAGTTTTCCACCGCCGCGGCGTGCGCGGCATGCGTGGAATCGCGCTGCCACCAGTGCGCGGGGTCGTCCAGCAGAGCCCGCAGATGCTCCAGCCTGGCGAGGATGTCCGCGTGCTGACGGTTGTATTTCTCCTGCAGCTCGCTGCGCACGGCTTCCAGGGTGGCGGCAATCGTGTCGGTGTCGACAGGCTGCAGCGGAAAGCCGGCCGCCGCCAGGCGCTCGATGGAAAACAGCATCACGTCGCCGTGGAACTGGCGCTCGAATTCGCCGTGCAGGTCGATGCTGCCGGCAGCGGCGTGAATGCCGGGACGGAACTCCGAGTGGCCGGTGCTGTGCACGGTGCGCTTGTGCAGCATCGGCAGGTTGGCGGAGACGAAACGGGCGCCGATTTCGGCCTTGACGAGGCGGCCCAGGGTTGGCCCGGACATGCGCAGGCGCAGCGGCGCAAAGGGGATGAAGTACCTGAGCGCCGCCGGCCGGAACACGTAATTGCCGGCATAGACGGTGCGCGCCGCCTGCACCGACCGCAGGGTGTCGGCGTGGCGGTAATGGGAGACGCGGGTGGGATGCTCGCCGTAGAAAAAGCTGCCGAGGCGGCTGGCAAAGTGGGCGAAGCAATCGGCCTCGCTATGCGGGCCGGGCAGGGTGCAGCGGTAGCGATAGGCTTCGGCTGCGGTGCGGAAGCCGAACAGGTCGGCCATGTCATGGTAGGCCGCCTCGCCCTCGCCGCGCGCATCGGCATGATGATGCCGGCAGTCGCAGCGCGGAGCGCTGGCCGCCATCTGCTGCAGGAAATCGATGACATCCGCCATGAAGTTGCCGGCCATCACGGCAGGCGAGACGGGCGGGTCGCCGACCACCTTGCCGGTCAGCACCTCGGCATCGGTGCGGCTGAAAATCTCGTCGAGGTAATACAGGAAATTGACGGCGCAGACATCGGTGTCGCCCGCGGGCGTGGCGACCTTGACCTTGAATTCCTGGTCGCTGTCGATGGAATAGAACAGCAGGCGCTGGTCCGGCTCGGCGGCGGCCAGCGCGGCGAGCTGCAGGTAGGCGATGTTGCGCATGACGGCCTGGCCCTTGTGGCCGAAATTGCCGTCCGCACCCGCCCTGCCGGCGCCCAGCACCCTGACCGGCTGCGCCGCCGCACCGGCTGCGCCGCGCGCGTGCAGCAGCGCGAGCTGCTCTTCGGGGCCGAAGTGGGTCGTGGCCAGGCCGTGGCGGCTGTAGTAGCGCGCCAGTTCGCGGTGCCAGGCGATGCTGCCGGCGTTGCGGCTGTCGTCGGCGATGAGCACGGCCACCTTGTGGTACTGGCCATTGCTGAAGCCGCCATAGTTGAAGGCCTGGCACAGTTCGAGCAGGCTGCCGAGGCAGGCCTGCAGGTGCTGCGGCCGGTCCGCCACGGGAATGACGATGACGAACTTGTGGCGCGCCGCCGATTCGGGGCCTGCGGCGGCGGCGAGCAGCGCCTCGAGCTGGCGGAACGCCGCCTGGTAGGGCTCCAGCAGCGCGGGGTTGAGGCCGCCGGCCCAGAGCGCCTGCTCGATGGCCGCGATGGCGGCGCGCTGGGCGGCGATCGCCGCGCCGCCAGGATCGGCGACCGCGGAATCAACGACCCGATAAGTAGCTTGGGAAGACATGTTTATCCAGCATGATCTCGATGAGGTTGAGCGAGCCGGTCAGGTCGGCGCGGGCAAACAGCTCATCCACGGCGGCATTGCTGTCGATCTTCCAGTGGCTGATGCCAAATGCGCGGGCGAGCACCTGATAGTCCGGGTTCACGAAATCGCAGTCGATGAAGCGCGAGCCGTAGAGCTGCTGCTGGTTCTTGCGGATCAGACCCATGCTGCCGTTGTTCAGGACGACCGTATTGAGCGGAATGGCGTAGTTTACCGCGGTCATGAGCTCCATACAGCACATCTGGAAGCCGCCGTCGCCGAGGATGGCGAAGGTGGGGACGGCGAAGGTGGGGACGGCGAAGGTGGGGACGGCGGCGTCCCCTGCGCCGGCGAGGGCGAAACGCCCGCCGATGGCGGCCGGAATGGCGTGGCCCAGCGAGGAGATGCCCGAGTTCGGGAAATAGCGGTTGCCGGGCGCGAGCTTGAGAAAATGCTGGGCGAAGATGATGTTGTCGTCGAAAATCAGTGCGCCGCGCGTGCAGTGTGCGGCGAGCCGGACGAAGAAGTGCTCGATCAGCGGGAAGGGCTGCGGCGTGGCGGCTTGCGTGAGCGGCGGCTGTGCGGTGCTGTCCGCCGCCGCGGCAGGCTGGCGGGCGAAGCCGTGGCGCTCGCAATGCTCCAGCACGGCGTGCAGCAGCTGGCGGATGTCGCCATGGATGGCGAGGTCGGCGCGAAAGACCTTTTCCAGCTGGGCGTGATCGTTGTCGACCTGGATCACCTGCTTGCCGGCCAGCAGCTTTGCGTCCCACATGTGGCTGGTGCGCTCGTTGAAGCCGGCGCCCAGGAAGAGCACCAGATCAGCCTGATCGACGATGTAACGATAGGCCTGGCCATCCGAAGTCACGCCGAGGCAGCCGAGCGCCAGGGCGCTGCCTTCGTCGATGACGCCCTTGCCCTTGAGGCTGGTGGCGACCGGGATGCCGAGTCGCGCGGCGAGTGCCGTCACGGCCTGCTGGGCGCCGGCGCGCAGGCAGCCATAGCCGGCGACGATGACCGGCTGGCGGGCGCCGGCCAGCCGTTGCGCCAGCGTGTCCGCGTGCGCGGGCATCCGCTGCGCACCCGGGCGCGGCACGTCAAAATTGATGCCGTCGAGGATGTCGGCCTCGACCAGTTCCTTCTGGACGTTGTAGGGAAAGCTCAGCAGCACCGGGCCGGAATTGTCCGCCAGCAGGATGCGCGCGGCCTGGTTGAGGACCTGGGCCAGGTAATCGGTGCGCTCGACGACCTTGTGGTAGCGGGTGATGCCCCTGAACAGCGTGGACTGGTCGATGGCGCCGCCTTCGCCGGAACTCTCCTGCAAGCCGCCCTTGCCGAAGATGTAGGTCGGCGTCTCGCCGGTGACGATCAGGATGGGCTGCCTGTCGGCGTAGGCATTGGCAATGCCGGTGACCAGGTTGGTGGCGCCGGGCCCGGCAGTGGTGATGCAGGCGCCGATGCCGCCACCCCCGTCTGCCACGCGCGCATAACCGCCGGCCATGAAGGCCGCTCCCTGCTCGTGCTTGACCAGCACCGTCTTGATCGAGGAAGCGTAGAGACAATCGTAAACCGGCAGGATGTGGGCGCCCGGCATGCCAAATACATAAGCGATGCGCAGGCGCTCCATGAATCTGACGATCAGTTCGCTGACGGCTATTTTCATTTCGCTGCGGACCGGCACTGGCAAAGGCGGGAATTTGAGCACAATCCGCCCGCTTGCGAAAGCAGGCGGGCGAGGAAACTCGGCGCTGGCGGGACGGCGGCGGTAGAATTCCGGCGTCCTTTCTTGTCCGTTCGCGCCATGACCACCGAAAACCTGCTGCCCGCCACCAAGGCCCAGATCCTCGGCGAAGCCCTGCCCTACATCCAGCGCTTCTTCGACAAAACCATCGTCATCAAGTATGGCGGCAACGCCATGACCGAGCCGGCGCTCAAGGACGGCTTCGCCCGCGATGTGGTGCTGCTCAAGCTGGTCGGCATGAATCCGGTGGTGGTGCATGGCGGCGGCCCGCAGATCGAGGATCTGCTCAAGCGCGTCGGCAAGCAGG
>CAYYHO010000029.1:0-248 GCA_964471725.1 uncultured Methyloversatilis sp.
GGTTGAGGTTCTGCGTGAAGCTGTCGAGCGCGCTGCTTTGCTGCGGCGCCTCGCCTTCCGGCTCGGGTGTTTCTTCTCCCTTGTTGCCGGATTGCGGCAGCTTGGTGATGCCGTGGGAGATGAAATTGACCACGTCGAGGCGCGAGATGTTCTGCTTCTGCAGGAAGTAGACGGCATGCGAGTCCTTCTCGCCGAAGATGGCCACCAGCACGTTGGCGCCATTCACCTCCTTTTTGCCCGAGGATTGC
>CAYYHO010000029.1:289-10745 GCA_964471725.1 uncultured Methyloversatilis sp.
GGAAGCCGAGGGTCGGCTGGGTGTCGATTTCGCCGTCGCCGGCGACGGTGGGCGTGTGCTGATCGATGAATCCGCCGACCTCGCGGCGCAGCTCCTCGATGTCCGCCGCGCAGGCGCGCAGGACTTCGGCGGCGGAGGGATTGTCGAGCAGGGCCAGCAGCAGGTGCTCGACCGTGATGAATTCGTGCCGTTTCTGGCGGGCCTCGACAAAGGCCATGTGCAAGCTGACTTCGAGTTCCTGCGCGATCATAGCGGCACCCCGCGAATCTTCCCGGCAGTCCCCTGCCGCCCGGCCGGGCTGCCTGAGAGGACGACGATCAACGAGCAGGTGGGGGACATCGGATTCCTTTCAAGCGGTCGGCTTCAGTTCTCTTCCATCACGCAGGCCAGCGGATGCTGGTGACGCCTGGCGAATGCCCCCACCTGCTCGACCTTGGTGGTGGCGAGGTCGCGCGGAAAGACGCCGCACAGACCCTGGCCGTCGCGATGCACCTTCAACATGACCACGGTGGCCTGTTCGCGGCTCATGCGGAAAAACTTTTCCAGCACGACGATGACGAAATCCATTGGCGTGAAATCGTCGTTCAGCAACAGCACCTTGTAGAGCGGTGGCGGCTTGATTTCCTGGCGCGCCGGCTCGATGGCGACGCCTTCACTGGAGTTCGTCTGCTTGCGTGTGGGCATGGTTTCATTCTAATGCGAATCAAACACCATGCAACTACGCCGCCATCAGGGGAAAAGCGGGTAAAAAAAGAGCTTGCGGCAGGGACTGTCTTTGGGCCTGGGCTGAAACCGGAAGCTCGCCGTTCCGGGCGGCAAACCGCCGTTTGCAGAATGTTGTCATGCAGCATCGAAATCAGTTGACGCCGGCCGAAAACATGCGTAAAAGGCGAGCGTGTTTGGTTCAAGATTCAAATCAGTGCGTTATCGAGCGACCGGCAGTTCGTTTCAGTCATCTGATCCACCGCTTGGGTTCACTCCGCTGTCGAGAACTTGCAACACAAACATGTCGCCAGCAATGCGGCATTTCGCTGCGTCTGGTTATGTGTCACGATCTAAGAAAGAGGTTTTATGGCAACGGGTACCGTCAAGTGGTTCAATGATTCCAAGGGTTTCGGTTTTATCACCCCGGACGATGGCAGCGAAGATTTGTTCGCGCATTTTTCCGCTATCTCCATGAGCGGCTTCAAGACCCTGAAAGAGGGCGAAAAGGTCAGCTTCGATGTCGTGCAGGGCCCCAAGGGCAAGCAGGCATCCAACATCCAGAAGGCCTGAGCACCGCCGCACGCCACACTGTGCCGTCTGGTCAGCGCCGACTTTTACAGAGCGCTGAAAGTCAAAAGCCCGCCGATCGGCGGGCTTTTTTTGTCAACCCTCCCGGAGTTCAAGTCCGGGAGGGAATGGACGGCTACTGGATGCCGAGCAGCGGCAACCCCTGGAATCCCATCAAGGGCCAGTAGATCGCCGCCGAAATGGTGACGAGCAGGATGCACATGATCGACCAGGGCACCGCAACCTTGATGAAGTCCACCTGGCTGAAGTAGCCGGTGCTGTAGGCGATGATGGTCGGCGGGCAGCCGATGACGAGCATGATGAAAGAGGTCGAGATCGGCGCCGACAGCGCGATGGCGGCTTCCGGGATGCCCATCGACTGCGCCATGGGGATGGTGATCGGCAGGATCAGGGCGGTGGCCGCCGAGTTCGACATGAAGCTCGACATGATCGAGCCCAATACTCCCGAGCCGGCGAAGACCACCGGCCAGCTCTGCCCTTCGAACAGCGGGATGAACATGCCCGCCACCCATTTGCCGGCCCCGGAATCCAGCATGGCGATGCCCATGGCGACGCCGGAGCCGAACACCAGCCAGGATTCCCAGGGGAATTTCTGGAACACCACATCGAAGCTGACCAGCCGGAAGCCGAAGATGAGGGCCAGCGCGGCGGCAGCGACGACGCTGTAATGTATCTTGGTGATGTCGGTGATGGCCCAGAGCGCGAAGGCGAGCGCGAAGATGCCGACCACGCCCTTCTGCTTGATGTTCATCGGCGGCAGCGCCTCGGCGGTGATGGAAGCCGGCAAGTGTTTGATTTCCGGCCGGAACACCAGGTACACGATCGCCCAGGTTACCAGCGCCGGCACCAGGACGAGCGGCAGGTTCAGCATGGCGAACTCGAGGAAACCCATCTCATAGCCGGTGATCGACTGCAGCTTGGCCACCATGACCGGGTTGCGGCCGCCGCCGAGCAGCGAACCGAAACCACCCGCCGAAGCCGAGAGCGGGATCAGGATGACGAAAAACTTGGAGAGGCTGTTGCTCTTCGACGGCGTGATGCCCATCGCGACGAATACCGGCAGGAAGCTGAAGAGCAGGATGATCGTGATCGTGGCGTCGTGGAAGAATGCCGACAGGTAGGCGGACGAGATCGCCAGCACCAGGCTGAGTTTCTTCACATTGGTTCCCGCCGCCCTGATGATGAGGTGCAGGATCCGCTTGGCGATGCCGGCCTCGTCGAGAATGATGCCGAACATCATGATCATCAGCACGAACATCACCGCCGGGTTGGCGAAGGGCTCCCAGGCCTTGGCGGCCGGCTGGATCTGGAAGAAGATCAGACCGGCGCCGGCCAGCAGACCGGTGACGCCGATGGGCAGCGCTTCGGAAACCCAGAGGATGATGATGGTGACCAGCAGCGCCATGTAGCGTTGCCCCTGGGGCGACAGACCTTCCGGCGTCGGCAGCGCGGCGATGAACAGGCCGGCCGCCACGGCAATCAGTACGCCGGCAATGATCGACTTGGCGGACTTGACCGCGACGTCGGGGTTCCCTTCCATGTGTATTTCAGACATGCTTCCTCCCTAGGAATAATGGTTGTTGTGTCAGTTGCGCTTTCATGCGACGACCAGCACGTCGCTGCTGGATTCGGCCAGCACGCGCTTGGTGACGCTGCCGAGCAGGAATTCCTCGGCGACGTTGGCGCCATGCCGGCCCATGACGATCAGGTCGTAATGCTGCGTCTGCGCTTCGTCGATGATGGTCTGCGCGGCGTCGCATTTCGAGGGGAGCAACTTGGTCTCGGTGGCGCCGGACAGCTTGGCGGCGAATGTCTGCAGTTGCTGTTCGGCATCCAGCTTCGCATTGCTGCGCAGTTGCTTGATCAGGGTGTCGCCGATGCCGGCATGGCGCAGCTGGCAGTCGAAGGGCGACTCGAAGGCATGCAGCAGGGTGGTGTGCGCCTGGGGCGCGAGTCTGTTGCCCATGTCCAGGGCCTTGGTCGCAACGGGCGAGAAGTCGAGCGGGACCAGCATGCGGCGATAGGATTCGTGGGAGGGCCGCTTGACGACCAGCACGGGCAGGGTGGTGAGCCGCAACAGGCGCGAGGCGGTCGAACTGACCAGGAAATCCCCGCCGTTGGAGCCGAACACCAGTAGATCGGCATCGATGGTGGCGGCCTGATCGATGATCGAGGGCAGCAACTTGCCGCTGGCCAGGTGCAGGCTGGCGGTCACGCCATGCGCCTGGCCGAATTCGGCCGCCAGCTTGGCCAGCGCTTCCTGGGCCTGTTCGCGCAGTTGCGTCTCGACCTTGTCGGATTCCTTGCCGAGCAGCTTGCGCAGTTCATCCGTGGTGCGCTGGCGCAGGGTATGCATCAGGGTGAGTTTTGCGCCCAGTTCGGCCGCCAGGCGGAATGCCCGGTCGACAGCCGGTCGGGTGGCATCCATCAGGTCGGTGGGCGCGAGAATGCAGGGAGGCGATTTCATCGGACTATCTCCATGTTGATGAGGTGGATTAAAAAGCGAAAAAGGATCAGGCTTGGGAAAAGTGCAGCTATGAACTACGAAAAGGTGGTTGAGATTCGTTAGGTGCAGCGGGTGTTCAGGAAACGATCAGTACGTCGCAGCGCGATTCGTCGAGCACATGTTTGGTGTCGCTGCCGAGCAGGAATTCCTCGATCATGTCCTTGCCCTGCTTGCCCATGACGATCAGGTCGGCCTGCTGCACGGCAGCCTGCTCCAGGATGCGCTGCGTGGCATTGCCGTGCAGGGCGAGCATGGTGATTTGGCTGGGGCCGCCAGCCGCGTTGGCGAGCTCGCGCAGTTGCTGCTGCGCCTCCTGCTTGCCGCTGGAGCGCAGCTCCTGGATGATTTCGTCCTCGACGCCGGCATAGAAGAGCTTGCCCTCGAGCGGCGATTCGTAGGCGTGCAGCAGCACGATATGGGCCTGCGGGGCGACGATGCGGGCGATCCGCAATGCCGTTGCGGAAACCGGAGAAAAATCCACCGGGACGATCGCGCGGCTGTAGGGTTGCTGCGACAGCTGCTTGACGACCAGCATCGGTAACCGCGTCAGGCGCAGCAGGCGCGAGGCCGTGGAACCGGAGAGGAAATCCTTGTTGTTGCTGCCGAATACGAGCAGGTCGGCAGCGATGGCGGCGGCGTGCTCAAGGATTGTGTGCAGGATCTTGCCGGTGGCCAGGTTCAGATTCGCCTTTACGCCGTGGGCCTGTTGGAGATCGCTCGCCAGGCGGGTGAGCGCTTCATGCGCCTGCCGGTGAATGGATTCTTCTATGGGAGCGGCTTTCACCTGCAGCAGGTGGCGCAAATCGTCGATGGCACGCTGACGGATGGTGTGCATCAGCGTGAGCTGGCCGCCCGTCTCCGCTGCCAGGCGGCAGGCGCGTTCGGCGCCGAGGCGTGCGGGGTCCCGGAAATCGGTTGCGGCGAGTATGCGGGGCGGTGTTTTCATGGGGCGGTTTCCTTCGCACGAATCAGGGCGGCGAGATGCTCGGCCGCGTAATCGACGGCATTGCGCATCGGGTAGAGGACGGTCGGCGCGCCGGCCTGCTTGAGTGCCAGGCCGTCCTTTTCTTCGCGGGCGACGAAGGCCAGGTCGCCCTTGTAGCGTCTTGTCCTGAGGGCTTCGAGCAAGGCCCGGTTGGAGGCAATGTCGGGCAGGGTGCTGATGACCCAGCCGGTGTCGTCGAGCGGCAGGCTCTCCAGGAAATCGTGGTCGAGGCCATCGCCGAAGCGGGTCGGCAGCCCGCTGCGGCGCACGTTGCGCGCCAGTTCGGGATCGAAGTCCACCCCGAGTACGCTGAGGCCGGCCTCCTGCAGGCTCAGTGCCAGCCGGCCGCCGTAGCGGCCGAGGCCGAAAACCACCACATCGGGCTGATCCGGCGCCCGGTGCTCGCGCTCAACCGCTAGTTCGCGGTGCGGGCGGCGCCGTTCGAAGATGTTTAGCCAGGGCATCAGCTTTTCGTAAAGCGGATGCGAGTAGAGGATCATGTAGGTTGAAACGGCGATGGTGACCAGGCCGACGAGGGTGGTCAAGCCGAGCGCACCGGCCCCGACATGGCCGAGGGAAATGCCCATGGCGACGAAAATGATCGAGAACTCGCTGATCTGCGCCACGGTGAGTCCGGCGAGAAAGCCGGTGCGCTTGCGATAGCCCATGTAGCCCATGATGGCCATGACGATGAGCGGGTTGCCGACCAGCACGAAGACCGACAGGACGGCAGCGGGCAGCATCTCGCCGCCGAGCGTGGAGAAATCCAGCTTGGCGCCGAGATCGATGAAGAAGAACAGCAGCAGGAAGTCGCGGATGCCGGTCAGGCGGGCGTTGATGGCATCACGATAGGGCGTCGAGGCGAGCGAGAAGCCGGCCAGGAAGGCGCCGGCCTCCTTGGAAAAGCCGGCCCACTCGCCGAATGCCGCCAGGCCCGTGCCCCAGGCGATGGCGAAGATCAGCAGCAATTCCTGCGAGCGCGCCATGAGGGCGACCAGGCGGGGCAGGATGAAGCGCATCAGGATGTAGAGCAGCAGCGCCGCCGCCGCCACACGGCCGAGCAGCGATGCGGCTACGGTGAGGGTGCTGTCGTCGGCGCTGCCGCGCAGGGCGCTCATGGCCATCATGGCGAGCACCACGGCGAGGTCCTGCACGATCAGGAAGCCGACGGCGATGCGGCCGTGCAGTGAGTCGAGCTCGCGCTTGTCGGAGAGCAGCTTGACGATGATGATGGTGCTGGAGAAGGTGAGCGCGATGGCGACGTAGAGGGCTTCCATCGGGCTCTTGCCCAGCAGCAGGATGAGGACGAAGCCGAAGGCGATGGTGAAGCCGAGCTGGCCGAGGCCGGTGGCGAGGGCGACCGGGCCGATATGGCGCACGTGCTGCAGGTCGAGCTTGAGGCCGACGACGAACAGCAGCACCGCGACGCCGATCTGGGCCAGCAGGTCGATCTGGTCCTGCGCCGTGACCATGCCGAGCACGGCCGGCCCGGCGACGATGCCGACGACGATGTAGGCGATCAGCACCGGCTGGCGCAGGCGGATGGCGAGTGCGCCGGCCGCCGCGGAAATCAGCAGGAGCAGGGCGAATTCGCTGAAGATGCTATGCATGCTTGACTAGCGCCACAGACTCAGCGGCGGGTCGGCGACGACCGCGCGCAGGATGTCGCTGCGCGAGACGAAGCCGGCCAAACGCCCGTCGGCATCCATGATCGGCACGCCATCGACATCATGGTCGAGCATGGCGGCGGCGAGGTGGCGAATGTCGGTTTCCGGCGTGGCAGTGACCACCGGCGTGGTCATGACATCGCCCACCCGGCGGCTGAGCGATTCGAGGATCTGGCCGGCGTCGATATTCAAGGCGGTGAGCAGGTCGCGTTCGCTGACGACGCCGACCAAACCAGCCCGGGCGCCGAGCACGGGAGCCTGGTGGATGCGCTTGTCGCGCAGCGTGCGCCAGGCCCGGGCCACATCGTCATCGACGGCAACCGTGACCACCCGGCGCTGCATGATCTGCTCGGCGAGGTAGAGCGGCCCGCGCTCCCGGTCGGGCTCGATCATGTCCTGATAGGCGCGGATCGCTTCCTCATCGTGCCGGGGGGGCCGGGTGGGCCGGGCGGCCAGCGGCGGCACGCCGGACTCCTCGCCCTCGGCGGCGATTGGGCGTACGGCGCGCAGACTGTGGAGCTGGCGCACGCCCTTGAGCTCATCGAGGGTGCCCCGGAAGACCGGCCCGCTCATGCCATAGATCAGGAACATGCTGTCGATTTTCGAAAGTGCCTGGGCCTATTTCTTTTCCGCCGGCGCTTTTGCCTGCATCAGCAGATCCATCAGGTTGCCCGGCATCGGGAAAACGATGGTGTTGGTCTTGTCGGTGGCGATGTTGGCGAGGGTCTGCAAATAGCGCAGCTGCATGGCCTGCGGATTCCCCGAGAGCACGGCCGCCGCGGCGAGGAGTTTTTCGGAAGCCTGCAGTTCGCCCTCGGCATGGATCACCTTGGCGCGGCGTTCGCGCTCGGCTTCGGCCTGCTTGGCAATGGCGCGCACCATGGATTCGTCGATGTCCACATGCTTGATCTCGACGTTGGAGACCTTGATGCCCCAGGCATCGGTCTGGACATCGAGCGCCTGCTGGATGTCCTGGTTGAGCTTCTCGCGTTCGGCCAGCATGTCATCCAGTTCGTGTTTGCCCAAAACGGCGCGCAGCGTGGTCTGCGAGAGCTGGCTGGTCGCGCTCAGGTAGTCCTCCACCTGCAGGATGGCCTTTTCCGGGTCGACGACGCGGAAGTACACCACCGCGTTGACCTTCACCGATACGTTGTCGCGCGAGATCACGTCCTGGCTGGGTACATCGAAGACGACGGTGCGCAGGTCCACCCGTACCATCTGCTGGACGCCGGGAATCACCAGGATCAGGCCGGGTCCCTTGACCTTCCAGAAGCGCCCCAGCATGAACACGACGGCGCGCTCGTATTCGCGCAGGATGCGGAAGCTGTAAGCCAGCAGCGCGGCGATTACCATCAAGCTCGTCAACCAGCCGAATTCAAACATGGTCGTTCCTCCTCGTTTGCGCCGCGACGGGGGGCGCGGCTGTCCATTCAATCCTGCCGGCTCCTGGCAAGCGGTTCCACTTCCAGCTTCAGGCCATGGCGCGCGGTAACCCGCAGCCGGGCGCCGCGCGCCAGCGGCACGCGGCTGCTGACCCGCCACATCTCGCCATGGACGCGTGCCCAGCCCTCGGCCTCGATATCTTCCAGTGCTTCGCCCTCGCTGCCCGGCAGTTCCTCGTCGCCGGTCAGCACGGGGCGGCGGCGTGCGCGCAGCGCCATGCCGCCGACCGCAAGGCTGAGCAGCGCGGAAACGCCGGCCAGCGGGGCGATCAGCAGCCAGGAAACGCCATAGCCGGGCAGATCGGTGTCGATCAACATCACCGAACCGAGCACGAAGGCGACGATGCCGCCCAGCCCCAGCAGGCCGAAACTGGGCAGAAAGGCCTCGGACACCATGAGCGCGATGCCAAGCAGGATGAGTCCCAGCCCGACATAGTTGATGGGCATCATCTGCAGGGCGAACATCGCCAGCAACAGGCAGATGCCGCCGATCACGCCGGGGAACAGCATGCCGGGGTTCATGAATTCGTAGATCAGCCCGTAGATGCCGAGCAGCAGCAGGATGTAGGCGATGCTGGGATCGCCGATGACGCCGAGCAGGCGATTGCGCCAATCCTGCTCGACCCGGTGAATGGCGAGTCCGCGGGTGTCGAGGGTGATTTCTCCGGTGCTCAATGTCACCTTGCGGCCGTGCATCTGTTCAAGCAGGTCGGCGAGGTCGCTCGCCACGATGTCGATCACCTTTTCCTTCAGGGCTGAAGCGGCGGAAAGGCTGACCGATTCGCGCACCGCCCGTTCCGCCCAGGCCGCGTTGCGCCCGCGCAGTTCGGCCAGGCCGCGGATGTAGGCGGCCGCATCATTGACCGCCTTGCGGGTCTTGGCATCCGGCTGGGGCGTTGCGGCAGGTTTGTCCTCCTTCATTTCCGGGGCGCTGCCGGGTGTCGCGGCGGGCGCCAGTTCCACGGGGGTTGCCGCACCCAGGTTGGTGGCGGGGGCCATGGCGGCGACATGACTGGCGTAGAGGATGTAGGTGCCGGCACTGGCGGCGCGCGCGCCCTGCGGCGCGACGTAGGTCACTACCGGCACCTTGGAGGCGAGGATGGCCTTGACGATGTCGCGCATCGAGGTGTCCAGTCCGCCCGGGGTGTCCATCTCGATCACCACCAGCCGGGCGCCGGCCTGCGCGTGCTGGATGCCGCGCATCAGGTAATCGGCGCTGGCCGGACTGATGGCGCCGCGCACGGTCAGCACATCGGCGCTGCCGGCCTGGGCAAGGGATGAACAAATCAGGTGCAGGAACAGCAACAAGCCGAGGCGCCACATGATCAGTTCCTCCTCTGCAGGATATGCAGGATGTGCAGGGCCAGTTTGCGCGCCTCTTCGAGGAACAGGATGCTGGACGCGATGGCGGCGGACCACAGCCAGTCGGTCAGGCTGAGATCGACCGTGTCGAAGACGGCCTGTGCCGGCGCCCAGTGGACGACGACGCCCTGCAGGCCGACGACCGCCGCGAGCGCCAGCCAGAGCTTGCCGTTGCTGAAGAACTGGCGGTTGAAGGCGCTGCCGTGTTCGTTGCGGGCATTGAAGATGTTGAAGAACTGGAACAGCACGAAGGTGGTGAAGGCGAGGGTGACCGCATAGTCATGGCCGCCGTGATGTTCGCCCCAGGCATAGGCCGTCAGGGTGCCGATGGCCATGATCAGGCCGTACAGCGCGAGACGCACCAGCCGCCTGCCGCTGAGAATGCCGGCTTCCGGCTGGCGGGGCTTCGCGTGCATGATGCCGGGGCGCGCCGGTTCGACGCCGAGGGTCATCGCCGGCGGCCCGTCCATGATGATGTTGACCCAGAGGATCTGGATGGCGGTGAACGGGGTCGGCAGGCCGAAGACGGGGGCGCCGAGCACGGTGAGGATCGCGCCGATGTTGGTCGACAACTGGAAGCGCACGAACTTGACGATGTTGTCGTAGATGGTGCGGCCTTCCTTCACCGCGCCGACGATGCTGGCGAAGTTGTCGTCGGTGAGCACCAGGGTGGCCGCTTCCTTGGTCACCTCGGTGCCGGTGATGCCCATCGCCACGCCGATGTCGGCGGTCTTGAGCGCCGGCGCGTCGTTGACGCCGTCGCCGGTCATGGCCACGACATGGCCGCGCGCCTTCAGCGCCTCGACGATGCGCATCTTGTGCTCGGGCGCGACGCGGGCGAACACGGCGCTCTTCTCGACCCGCGCGGCGATTTCCTCCGGACTCAATCCATCGAGATCGCGCCCTTCATGCGCCTCGCCGGAGAGACCCAGTTCGCGCGCGATGGCGGCCGCGGTGACGCGATGGTCGCCGGTGATCATCTTCACCTGGATGCCGGCGGCGTGGCAGGTGGCAATGGCCTCCCGCGCCTCGGGACGTGGCGGGTCGATAATGCCGACGAGCCCGTGCAGCGTCAGGTCTGCCGCCCAGGGCATGAGATCGCCGGCCGGGTCGAAATCGTGGGCGGGGATGCGCCGGCTGGCCAGGGCCAGCACGCGCATGGCCGATGCGGCCAGGGCCTCGTTTTCCTGTTCGAAGGCGG